>DRJH01000069.1 GCA_011052285.1 Gammaproteobacteria bacterium | reverse complement strand
TATGGCGATCCATTGAGCGGCTGGCCCCGTTACAGCCAAGCTTTGTATCGGTCACCTATGGTGCCGGTGGCGGCACCCGGGAACGCACCCACCAAACCGTCGCGCGTATTCTCAATAATACCCAATTGACGCCCGCAGCCCATCTGACCTGTGTAGGCGCATCACGCGAAGAGATCAACACGATTATTGCCCGGTACAAAAAAATCGGGGTACGGCACATCGTCGCACTGCGCGGTGACCCGCCGGTACGTGGCCATGCCTACAAACCGTATCCCGGTGGCTATGCCTATGCAGCTGACCTAGTGGCAGGAATTGGCAAACTGGGTGACTTTGACATCACCGTCGCCGCCTATCCCGAGGGCCACCCGGAATCCACTTCCGAGCAAGCCGATCTGGAAAATCTGCTACGCAAAATTGACGCCGGTGCCAATCGCGCTATCAGTCAGTTTTTTTTCGATCCGGACGTATTTCTGCGCTTTCGAGACCGTGTCCGTGCTGCCGGTATTACGGTTCCAATCATACCGGGTATTCTTCCTGTGACCAATTTTAAACGGGTTCATGCTTTTGCCAAAACCAGCGGGGCTTCCGTACCACGCTGGCTGGCAAAAAAGTTTGAAGGCCTGGATGAGCAACCACATATTCGCCAGCTGGTTGCCACATCGGTAGTGGCGGATCAATGCCGGATCTTGCAAAGTGAAGGGGTCGATGAATTCCACTTCTATACCCTGAACCGGGATGAATTGACCCGTGCCATCTGCCAGATTCTCGGCGTCCGACCACTAGGAGTAACCCAGCAATGAGTCAAGCGACCACCCAACAACTGCAGGCCGCATTGTCCCAACGCATCCTTTTGCTTGATGGCGCCATGGGCACCATGATACAGGCCCATCAACTGGACGAAGCAGGGTACCGTGGGCAACGATTTCAGGACTGGCAACAACCGCTCAAGGGTAATAATGACCTTTTAAGCCTCAGTCAAGCGGATATCATTCGTGATATCCACCTGGCCTACCTGCGCGCTGGTGCTGATATCATAGAAACCAACACGTTCAACGCCAACGCCGTCTCCCAGTCCGACTACGGCATGCAGGCACTGGTCCCGGAACTCAACCGGGCTGCTGCGCAACTGGCGCGCCAGGCGGTTGATCAAATCAACCGGGAAACACCACAGCAACCCCGTTTTGTAGCCGGTGTACTGGGGCCCACCAATCGGACCACCAGCCTCTCTCCTGATGTCAACAATCCCGGCTACCGCAATATCACGTTCAGCCAGTTGGTCGCTGACTACCGTGAGGCTGCCAGTGGTCTCATTGCGGGGGGTGTAGATATTCTGCTGATTGAGACTATTTTTGATACCCTGAACGCCAAAGCTGCGGTATTTGCATTGTTGTCACTGTTTGCCGAGCGCGGTGAAAAGTTGCCCATCATGATTTCGGGCACCATTACCGATGCTTCCGGCCGCACCCTCTCGGGACAAGTGGTCGAAGCCTTTTACAATGCGCTGGCCCATGCCAGGCCACTGTCAATTGGCCTCAATTGTGCATTGGGCCCGGAGGAGTTACGCCAATATATCGCTGATCTTTCGAGAATAGCCTCGTGCGCGGTTTCCGCGCATCCCAACGCCGGGCTGCCAAATGCCTTTGGTGGCTATGATGAAACCCCGGAATCCATCGCTACCGCATTGGGCGAATGGGCCAGTTCCGGCCTGGTAAACGTGGTCGGCGGTTGCTGCGGGACCACCCCTGACCACATCTCGGCAATCGCCGATGCGGTGGCCGGGTGCAACCCCAGAACCCGGCAACGGTTGGCGCCAGCATGCCGTCTGTCAGGTCTGGAACCCATGGTTATTGATTCTGACTCGTTATTTATCAATGTTGGTGAACGCACCAATGTCACCGGATCAGCCAAATTTCGCAAATTAATCCAGGCTGAAGAGTATGAAACGGCTCTGGACATTGCCCGCAGTCAAGTCCAGAACGGCGCTCAGATTATTGATGTAAATCTTGATGAAGGCATGCTCGATACCCGTAATATCATGGTCACCTACCTTAATTTGATCGCTGCAGAGCCAGATATTTCACGGGTTCCGGTGATGGTCGATTCCTCGAAATGGGAAGTCATCGAAGCTGGTCTGCAATGTCTGCAAGGCAAGGGGGTAGTCAATTCCATTAGCCTCAAGGAAGGGGAGGCGCAATTTCTCCGCTATGCCCGCCTGGTTCAACATTATGGCGCAGCGGTCATCGTCATGGCCTTCGATGAACAGGGTCAGGCCGATACCCTGCAGCGCAAGATTCGCATCTGTGAACGCAGTTACCAACTACTGATCAAGCAGCTCGACTTTCCGCCACAGGATATTATTTTCGACCCCAATATTTTTGCCATCGGCACCGGTATCGAAACACATGCCAATTACGCCGTCGATTTTATCGAGGCCACACGCTGGATTAAGCAACACTTACCCCATGCCATGGTATCCGGGGGCGTATCCAATGTGTCCTTTGCCTTCCGGGGTAATAATCCGGTACGAGAAGCGATCAATGCAGTCTTTCTCTACCACGCGGTACAAGCCGGCATGGACATGGGCATTGTCAATGCCGGGCAACTGACCATCTATGGGGAAATCCCCTCGCAACTGCGCGAACGGGTAGAAGACCTGGTCCTGAATCGACGTACCGATGCCACGGAACGACTGATGGAAGTGGCACAGGAATTTCATGGTCAAAGCAAAAACAACCAGGAGGAAGATCGGGCCTGGCGCGAGTGGCCCCTGGAAAAACGCCTCTCCCATGCCCTGGTGAAAGGTATTACCGACCATATCGAAGAAGATACCGAAGCGGCCAGACAACAGCTGGTCAGTTCCTTAAAAGTCATTGAAGGGCCACTGATGAATGGCATGAATATTGTCGGCGACCTGTTCGGTTCGGGAAAAATGTTCCTGCCTCAAGTGGTGAAATCGGCCCGGGTCATGAAAAAAGCTGTGCACTATTTGCTGCCCTATCTGGAAGAGGAAAAATCCTCAGCCAGCTCCGGTAGTCAAGGCAAAATACTACTCGCTACGGTCAAGGGGGATGTCCACGATATCGGCAAGAATATCGTCGCAGTCATCCTGCAGTGCAATGGTTATGAAGTCGTCAACATGGGCGTTATGGTACCTTGCGACAAAATTCTGGAAACAGCCAAGCAGGAAGGATGCGAAGTGATCGGCCTGTCCGGACTGATTACCCCCTCCCTGGAGGAGATGACCCACGTCGCCGGTGAAATGCAGCGCCGCGGTATGACCCAGCCATTACTGATCGGTGGCGCTACTACCAGCCGAATTCATACTGCTGTCAAGATCGCACCTGCCCGCAACAAAGCGGTGGTCTACGTGACCGATGCCTCTCGTGCAGTGGGCGTTTTGAACCAGTTACTGAGTCCAGAGAGATCTGCTAACTACATTGCTGAAATTGATGCCGAATATGCGCAGTTACGAGAACAACATGCCCATAGCAGTAAACAGCGCCGCTTATTGCCCTTGATAGTAGCCCGCAAGCGCGGGGTCAATACCGACTGGGCAAATTATCACCCCGCAATTCCCAGAAAATTGGGGATTACCGTACTTAAAGATTATCCCTTGGATGAACTGGCCGACTATATTGACTGGAGTCCATTTTTTCATGCCTGGGGACTCAAAGGCAAATACCCGGCCATACTCGAACACCCACGATACGGCGAACAGGCACGCAACCTGTTCACCGACGCCAACTCCATGCTGAAGCAGCTGATAACCCGGCGCTGGCTTACCGCCAATGCGGTGTTCGGCTTATTCTCCGCCAACAGCCTCGGAGATGATATTGAGGTCTATGCCGATAACAGCCGTACAGGATCTTTGACCATATTACACATGCTGCGACAACAGAGTCAACGTGCAGGAGAGAAACCATTACAGTGCCTGAGTGATTTTATCGCCCCTCGGTCCAGTGCGATCAACGATTACATGGGAGCTTTTGCTGTGACTACCGGAATCGGTATTGAGCGACAGATTGCCATTTTCGAAGCGGATCATGATGACTACAGCGCCATCATGCTCAAAGCGCTTGCAGATCGACTGGCCGAAGCATTTGCCGAGCGCCTGCATCAGCGCATCCGCACTGAGTACTGGGGCTATGCAGCGGCGGAAACATTGGATTGCGCACAATTAATCAAGGAACAATACTGTGGCATCAGACCGGCCCCAGGCTATCCAGCCTGCCCGGATCATACCGAAAAAGAGACACTATGGGCACTGCTGCAACCTCAAACGCACGCCGGTATCGAATTGACCGATGGCATGGCAATGTATCCCGCCGCCTCGGTCAGCGGCTGGTATTTCAATCATCCTCGAGCCCGCTATTTCAGCGTCGGCAGGCTGGCTCGGGATCAGGTTCAGGACTACGCCCGGCGCAAAGACTGGTCAGTAGAGAAAACCGAGCGCTTTCTGGCGACTGGACTAGGCTACACACCTTGACCGGAACCCTGTAACCTAACCGCACTTCTCAGCCCACATACTGCAGCCCGCATACCACTCTGGGAGTCTCACAAAGACAACATGGCCAGAGAAGCTATAGCTGCTCTCCATCCATTCTTGCCACACCACTCCATTACAAAAAATTCACTCAAAAAACCCGATGTGGAACGACCACATACCATCTTTTGTGCAGTCGTATCACGACCCAATCGCAAATTTCTGGCGCCAATTTCGGGAAGCAACTATGGCGTAAATCTACCCATAGTCGTTTATGGTCAACTTCTCTTACGCGCCTACAATAGCCTAACCCGTTGCGGACAATAACTGACTTTGCAGTTGAGAAATATTGTCTTTGATCTGCAATTTGCGACGTTTCATCATCCTGATGTCTTCATCTGCCACTGTGAGTTCCTGACCCAGCCGCTCAATCGTACTATGGAGTTCGGCATGTTCAGCGATCAGTTTATCAAGTTGATGTTTGAGGGTTGTCGCTTGATCTTGCATTCTTGGTCTCCTTAAATATGGCACAATACTCAAGACTGGTTACTATACCAGCCTGGTCACAAGTTTATGCCAGAACGCCGTCTAAGGCCAGATTCATATGCGTTATTCAGTCACTCCCTCCAAGAAGCTGTCCAAAAAAAGGCCAACCGGTTTGTTGCACCTACAGAACCGGCACTTGTGCCATCAATGGCGGTCGTCTCGAGGCAAAGTGGATTTGATACCACATTCTACATTGTGAGACAAATTCTGGTTGTATGTTGAGCCTACTCAATAAGCCTAACACACTGATATTATTAAGATATATTT
>DRJH01000068.1 GCA_011052285.1 Gammaproteobacteria bacterium | reverse complement strand
GACATTCAGAAAGCCATTACTTACTACGAAGACCCCCACGAGTTACTCGGTAAGGCCGACTTTGTGATGGCCAATGCGGCCATGATCCTGCTCTATTGGGAAATTGGAAAAACCATCCTGGAACGTCAGGAACAACAGGGATGGGGTGCAAAAATCATCGATCGCCTCTCTTTTGATCTCAAAGAGGCCTTTCCTGATATGGGTGGCTTATCGCCTCGCAATCTCAAGTATATGCGGAAATTTGCTGAATCCTGGCCGGACAAGGCAATTGTGCAAGGGCCGCTTGCACAAATCACCTGGTATCACAACCTGGCTTTATTGGAAAAATGCGATGATACCGAGATGCGTCTCTGGTACGCCGCCAGCACCGTGAAAAACGGATGGAGTCGCAATATTCTCGCCATGCAGATTGAATCGCATTTGCACGAGCGAAAAGGCACAGCCGCCAACAATTTTAAGATCGCCCTGCCGCCGGCGGATTCAGACATGGCGACCCAGATTTTCAAAGACCCCTATTTATTCGACTTTCTCGGCACTGCCGATTCGCGCAAAGAGCGTGAAGTCGAAGCTGCGCTGGTGGCTCATGTGCAAAAGTTTTTATTGGAACTTGGTGCAGGATTTTCATTTGTCGGTCAACAGGTCTTATTAGAAGTCGGCGACAGCGATTTTTATGCAGATTTGCTTTTCTATCATCTCAAGCTGCGTTGCTTTGTGGTTATTGAATTGAAAGCCGTGCCCTTTGATCCCGTCTTTGTCGGCCAATTGAATCTCTATCTTTCAGCCGTCGATGATCTGATGCGCCATCCGGATGATAAACCGACCATTGGCCTGCTGCTGTGCAAGGGCAAAGACAAGGTGGTTGCAGAATACGCCTTGAGCGGCTTCACCAAACCCATGGGTGTGGCCGATTGGGAAACCAAACTGACCGCAAGCCTGCCCGATGATTTGAAGTCCAGCCTGCCCTCGATTGAAGAGATCGAAGCGGAGTTGTCGAATTTGGAGGATGGGGGATGATGAGATACAATCCTGTAAAGGCGGTTCGCGAACCGCCCCAACGAAGAAACCGCCGGTCCATCCGATTGCAGGGATATGATTACACACAATCCGGTGCGTATTTTGTGACGATTTGCGCACAAAACATGGAATGCCTGTTTGGCAATATTGCAAACGGTGAGATGCGGTTGAATGACGCAGGTAAAATGATTCAAACGGTATGGGATGCAATACCCAAATATTATCCGGGCATTGATATTGATGCATATCAAATCATGCCCAACCACATCCACGGCATCATTATTATCGTAGGGGCAGGCCCCCGTGCCTGCCCTGAATCCTCAATGATGAGGCTGGTGAGTTTGTATATGCGTGCTATGTCACTTCTTCTTTTCTCGATGAAGCTGTCCGACCTGAGCGTACGGGCTTTGATATAGTGGAAAATCCAGGAGAACTTTTCGCCCAAACAGAAATATCGCTAGGCGAAATCAGAGATGTTGTTATTGATTGATAAAGCGTCCTCTCATCTCTTCGAATATCTGGAAGAAAATAAAAAGAAAGGAAGAGAGAGACTTGAAAACTTTGTATCACTAAAGGCCCCACGTTACCGTCCAATTTTAGCAAGAATTCCCGAGGAAGAATTAAGCATTGATCCGAACATCACAATGTTTTTGATAATCCTATACTCGTGTCTGAGGGGAACAAATTACCCTTGGCTTCAATCGTAGTGGTCGAAATAAAGCGTCCAATGAGAAATGATGCTGCGGAAGGAGAGGAGAAAGATCCAATTGAACAGGCGCTTGGATATCTTGATCGAATTAGGAAGGGAACTGTTCAGACGGCTTCTGCACGGCCTATACCGAGATCAGAGAATATTCCCGGTTATTGTTACGTAATTTGTGATATCACCAAAAGTATTGAAAATCGTTGCAGAATGCACGATGCGATAAGAACAAGTGACGGGCTTGGCTACTTCTTCTACAAGAGAAGTTTCAATGCATACGTGGAAGTAATATCGTTTGACCTCCTTGTCAATGCGGCAACAAAACGAAACAAGGCTTTCTTTGATAAACTGGGACTTCCAACGACATGAATGCAAGTAGTGATGATGCCCGGCACATGAACAGAGAGAACGTAATATGAGCGAAGAGAATCAATTTATAGACCGGAAATCGCTACGCAAGGTCACCGGCCAGACCGCCGATTGGAAAGAACTGGCCAAGGACTGCGTCTGTTTTGCCAACGCCAGGGGCGGCTCCATCCTTATCGGCATCGAGGACGGGGCCTCAGGACCTCCCGCCGGACAGATCATTCCCTGGGATCTTCCGGGGAAAATTCATAAGCGAATCGGTGAACTGACTGTGAATGTTACCGTGGCTGCTGAGATAAAGATCGCCCCGAATAAAGCCGAGCACATAGAGTTGAGGGTGTTGAAATCGCATTCTGCAGCATCCACTACGGATGGGCACTATTACATGCGGATTTCAGACAATTGCAAGCCTCTGGTTGGTGATGACATTCAACGGTTGCTGAATGAACGAAGCGCCCAGCCGTGGGAAACATTGACTGCCATCAAAATCACTCACGACCGGATCGATCAGGCCAAACTCGCAGCTTTTGTTGCCGGCATCCGGCGTTCATCGCGGATCAAGGAGTCGGTCAAGGAAAAAACCGATAAAGAACTGCTGGATCATTATCATATGGTCGAAGGCCCGGTACTCACGAATCTCGGAGTTCTGCTACTCTGCGGTAGTACAGAGAGGGCCAAGCTGGCTACAGCACCGGTGGTACAGTTTATCAAATACGATGAACAGGACGAAAAGGTCAACAAGATAGTCTGGGACGATTATTCTCTGTCACCGGTGGAATTGATCACGGCGGTCTGGCAGAGCATACCGGATTTCCGCGAGACCTATGAGGTATCTTTGGGACTGTTCCGTCAGCAACTGGCGGCATTCGACGAAAAGGTTGTGCGTGAATTGCTCGTCAATGCCATGGTACACCGCCCCTATACCCAGCGCGGTGATATCTTCCTAAACCTGTACCCGGATCGCCTCGAGGTGGTGAACCCCGGTCCCCTTCCTATCGGAGTGACACCCCAAAATATTCTCCATGCCAGTCAACGCCGTAATGACGGTTTGGCGCGTGTTTTCCATGATTTGCAATTGATGGAACGCGAGGGCTCCGGTTTTGACCTGATGTACGACCGCTTACTGAGCGCTGGACGGCCTGTCCCAACAATCATAGAAGCCTATGATTCCGTTCGCGTGACGATCAGTCGACGTATCGTCAAACCGGGGATCATCCGATTGCTTAACGAAATAGACCAACGATTCCAATTGAAGCAGAGGGAACGTATTACCCTTGGACTGCTGGCCCAGACCGAAGGACTAACGGCCCGCGATCTGACGCGAAAGCTGGAGTTGATGTCGCCGGACAACTTGGAACCATGGCTGGGCCGTCTAGTTGATCTGGACATCGTAAAATCCACCGGCCGTACTAATGCAAAACGCTATTTCGTTCCTCCAGATCTTCTGGCCGAGGCAGGTGTCTCTCTGAAAACAACATTGCAGAGGATCGAACCGCACCGCCTGGCCGAACTGGTGCTTGAGGATATTCGACGTTATCCAGACACACGGATCGGCGAGATTCACAAACGGGTGGGCAAGGAAATCAGCCGATCAATGCTCAAACGAACTCTGGCCGCCTTGGTACAATCCGGCAGAATCAGGTTGGAAGGAATCAGGGGTGGCGTGAAGTACAGGTTGCCGGGGTAGATTTTGGATCAAATAACTGCTTATTGAGCCAAGATGAATCGTGCAAATGAGCCAATCTGACTGAATTGTTTTTGTAACTATTTGTGTTTATTAGATATTTATTTATTTTGCAAATCGGCAAATGAGCCAATTGAGCCATAAAAAGCAGGGTGATGCCATGGTTTTGTTTGAAATGTGAAGTGTAAAATGAAAAGCGATTTACCGGAGAGAACATTTGAATTTGCCAGGTGGGTAGTCCTCTCCCCCTGGGAGAGGATACAGGTGAGGGTAAAAAGCTTGCCAACGGCAAGCTTTGTTTAGGGCGTGTTTCTGACCGCGAAGTAGTCCTCACGCGGTATCTTCTGGAAAAACTGCGTGAATTGAACCCGGGCTTGCCGGAAGATGCTTATGCTGAAGCGATTCGGCAGATTGTCGAGTTCAGCAGCACGCAAACTTTGCTTGCCACCAACCGCGACAAATATTCTCTGTTCAAGGACGGCGTACAGGTTGCTTTCCGCAAGGCTCTGGCCACCTTTGCCGGCACAGCCGACGGCGGGCATGGCGGCGAAGACGGTGACGGTGAGCGCGACCCGGCAAAGCCGGAAGACGAGCTTCTGTCCGGGTTGCAGGAGGCAATTGCCTTTGTCCGCTCCTTTCTTGAAGAAGGTAACGCTTCCCTGGACGACATTATCGAGAAGACCGGTTTTGAGCGCAACGCGGCTATTGTGGCTGCGAAAGAAGCGGCCAACGAAAACGATGAGACCCGGAAACGGTTCGAGGTCATGAGCCGGGAGGTGTTCAGGAAGTTCAAGGCGTGCATCAATATCAAAGCCGTCAATGCCCATCGAAAAGAGTACGACGCTATTTCAACCCCGAACGTTTTCGGGGCATGACGACAAAAAGACATTTATACACGGACTATAGTTAAATGTATGTATATCCTGTCCATGCCGTGGACATGTTTTTCGTCCTTGTCAGAGAAAGTTTATACCGGTTTTACCGACTGCAAAAGCTTCGATCCATCAGTGGGTTACCAGCACCTCCTCTGCTGGACAATTTAGTCGGTAAGAAGTCTACTTAGTTTTTTCTTGACTGAAAGGGTGTTGTTGGTGTACAGTATGGGCTAAGTAGATAAACTACCGACATTGTGAGGCTGGCAAAATGACAGAAGTTGTTTTAAAGACAATCGCCAACATTCAGGTGGGATACCAGGCCAAGACAGGAATCAAGGAGAGTGTGCAAGGCACGCACCGCCTGATCCAAAGCAAGGATTTCGATTCTTTCAACCGCTTACAATCCGGTAACCTGATTGCCTTTTCCCCTGAGCGAAAGCCCGAACCTTATTCCGTCCATAAGGGCGACATTCTTTTTCAGGCTCGCGGCATGGTACACTTTAGCTACTGCATTGAAGAGGAACTGGAGAACACCCTTGCAGCAGGTTCCTTCTACATTCTTCGCACGAAAAAGAAAGATATGCTTCCGCAATATCTGGCGTGGTGGCTGAATCAGTCGGAAGCTCAAGCCTACTTTCAGGCAGAGGCACGTGGGGCCGGGATATCCTTTATTTCCAAGGAGACTCTTTCCCGCCTCAAAGTCCGGATCCCGCCACTTTCCGTGCAGAACAAGGTTGTAAAGATCATAACGCTCGCCGGGCACGAGCGATTCCTTTTGGACCAGCTCGCATCAGCCCGGTCGCGTCTTGTCAGGGCAGTTTGTATAAAAGCAATCCAGGGACAGGAGAGATAAACAATGAGTCATCACGTTTCCCAAAAAGAGATCAATGATATTGTATGGCGGGCATGCGATACATTCAGGGGTGCAGTCGATCCGTCGGAATACAAAAATTACATCCTTACCATGCTCTTCATTAAGTATATGAGTGACCTCTGGAAGGACAAAAAGGAAGAATACGAGAAAAAATATAAAGGTGATATGTCCAGAGTGGAAAGAGCTCTGGCCCGGGAACGCTTTGTAGTGCCCCCGGAATCGGACTTTGATTCTCTCTACAGCAAGCGCGACGAGCCCAATATCGGAGAGATCATCAATATCGCCCTTGAAAAAATCGAGGATGCCAACAAGTCAAAACTCGAAAATGTGTTTCGCAATATTGACTTCAACAGTGAACCTGCTTTGGGACAGACCAGGGAGCGCAACCGCCGCCTGAAGAATCTTCTTGAGGATTTTGCCGACGAGCGCCTTGATCTGCGCCCTTCACGCATCCGACTGACCGGCGGGCAGGTAGGCAATCGGGATGTAATAGGAGATGTATATGAATACCTGATCTCCCGTTTCGCAGCAGGAGCAGGCAAGAAGGCCGGTGAGTTCTACACCCCACCTGAAGTTTCTACATTGCTTGCCAGGTTGCTCGCTCCAAAAGACGGAGACCGTATTTGTGATCCTGCCTGTGGATCAGGGTCGCTCCTCATCAAGGTGGGACAGGAAGTCGGCAGCAAGAACTTCGCCCTCTTCGGGCAGGAGTCCAACGGCTCCACCTGGTCCCTGTGCCGGATGAACATGTTCCTGCATGGCATGGACTCCGCCCGCATTGAGTGGTGCGATACCATCAACAACCCCAGGCTGATCGAGAACGACGAACTGACGCGGTTCAATATCGTGGTTGCCAATCCTCCGTTTTCCCTGGATAAGTGGGGTCATGAGGATGCAAGCCATGATCGGTTCAACCGCTTCTGGCGGGGAATTCCCCCCAAGAGCCGGGGGGATTACGCCTTTATCAGCCATATGGTCGAAATAGCGCTCGAGGGTGAGGGCAAAGTGGGAGTCATTATTCCCCATGGAGTCCTGTTCCG
>DRJH01000067.1 GCA_011052285.1 Gammaproteobacteria bacterium | reverse complement strand
GGTACAGTAGATGTACAGCTATGATGACCGTATCGAGGGCTTTGATGATGAGCTCTGGTCCGCAATGTGCCATGAGGAGCAGCGACAGGAGGAACACATCGAGCTGATTGCCTCGGAAAACTATGCCAGTCCGAGGGTGTTGGAGGCACAAGGTTCAGTTTTGACTAATAAATATGCGGAAGGCTATCCGGGTCGGCGTTATTACGGCGGCTGTGAATATGTCGATGTAGCCGAGCAATTGGCTATTGATCGAGCCAAACAGCTATTCGGTGCAGATTATGCCAACGTGCAGCCACACTCAGGCTCCCAGGCTAACGCGGCCGTCTATCTGGCTTTGCTCAAGCCCGGTGATACCGTATTGGGGATGAGCCTTGAACATGGTGGTCACCTGACTCATGGCGCAAAAGTCAATTTTTCCGGAAAGCTATTCCATGCTGTGCAATACGGTACAGATGCTAATGGTATTGTGGATTATGCGTGTATCGAAGCCCAGGCGTTGGAGTATCATCCAAAAATCATTGTCGCGGGGTTTTCTGCCTATTCGCAGAAGTTGGACTGGCAGCGCTTTCGTGCTATTGCCGATGCGGTCGGTGCGCTGTTGTTTGTGGATATGGCCCATGTTGCCGGACTGGTGGCGACCGGGTTGTACCCAAATCCTTTGCCCATTGCAGATGTTGTGACTACGACTACGCACAAAACTTTGCGAGGCCCCCGGGGAGGTATGATCCTGGCCAGAGAGGCCCCGGAAATCACCAAGAAACTCAGTTCGTTGGTTTTCCCAGGTACCCAGGGTGGGCCCTTAATGCATGTCATTGCGGCCAAGGCAGTAGCTTTGAAAGAGGCGATGCAGCCCGAGTTTGCGGTCTATCAGCAGCAAGTGGTTCGTAATGCCAGTGTTATGGCGCAGACGGTTATGGATCGAGGCTATAAGGTTGTTTCCGGTGGCACTCAGAATCACCTGTTTTTACTCGATTTGGTGGATAAGGGGATTACCGGAAAGGATGCGGAGCATCGTCTTGGCAAGGCCAATATTACGGTCAACAAGAACACCGTGCCTAATGACCCGAAATCACCGTTCATCACCAGTGGCCTGCGTATCGGTTCGCCAGCATCGACAACGCGTGGTTTTGGAGAAATAGAAATGCGTGATCTGGCGCACTGGGTTTGTGATCTTCTCGATCACATGGAGGATGATGCATTGCTGGTGGACACTAAATCCAAGGTATTGGAGTTATGTGGGCGTTTTCCGGTGTACCGCTGACGCACGAACGGTGAAAAGAGGCCCATTCTGATCGGCCGGTTCGGAACAGACTATTCCATGGGATTGGCATAACCGGTTTGCAGGCATGCTGCGGTGATGGTGTTACGCAGCAGGCAGGCGATGGTCATCGGGCCCACACCCCCAGGTACCGGAGTAATGGCAGCAGCATGCTGCACGGCCGCTGCAAATTCCACATCACCGGTGAGGCGGGTCTTGCCGTTACCGGCATCAATTCGGTTGATGCCGACATCGATAACCGTAGCACCCTTGCGGACCCAGTCGCCTTTGATCATCTCTGCTCGACCGACGGCAGCAACGAGTATATCAGCCTCACGGCACAATCCAGGCAGGTCTTTGGTACGTGAATGGGCGATACTTACGGTACAATGTTCGCGTAGCAGCAAGGCACTGATGGGTTTGCCGACAATATTGGAACGGCCGACCACGACCGCGTGTTTGCCGACCAGGCCTTCGGGTATCGTGTCGCGCAGCATCATCATACAGCCCAGGGGTGTGCAGGGTATGAGACCGGGAATTCCTGACCATAATTTGCCGGTATTTTTAATATGAAAACCATCCACATCTTTGTTGGGATCTATGGCATTGATGACGACATCGGCATCGATCTGTCGTGGCACCGGTAGCTGTACCAGGATACCGTGGATAGCAGAATCAGCATTGAGTTGCTCGATCAGTTCCAGCAATTCAGTTTGTGATGTGTCTGCAGGCAGGCGGTGTTCGATTGAATGCATGCCGGTTTCCAGGGTTTGTTTGGCCTTGTTACGAACATAAATCTGACTGGCCGGGTCTGCTCCAACCAGCACCACCGCCAGGCCTGGTTGCAGTTGGTGTTGCTGCTGAAGTTGAGTGACCGCAGCTGCGACCTGCTGACGTATTTTCGCAGCAAAAGCCTTGCCATCGATAAGAGTAGCACGCGACATAAATGAGATCCTGTGAAGTGATGAATGAAGCTGCACCAGCTTGGGCCAAACGGTTGCAGATATGAATGGTGTTTTCCTCACGCAAACGCCCATGAAGGGCAAATAACGCTTTGAGTGCCACCAGATCTGGTTTGTATTGGAGTTGACAGAAGCAGCTACAATGTAATGGGTGATGTGTTTATGACGACTATTATAATCATTTGCCGTAGAGTCGGGCGGTTTTTTACCGGTAGCTCACGTCGACCGCATCAGGGGCGGACTGGTTGCGGCTGATGAGTGAGGGAGGCCCGTCGGGGGTTTTTGGAACGAGGAAACCACAAGCAAATCAGTTGCTGGCAAGAGCAGTTGATTTTACCAATCTTTAATTTTTGTCCGGAGCCATGATTGAATTCTGATATCCCAGATCTTTTCACCGTAGCGGGTCGGTATGGTTTGGGATTGCTATTTCATGCTTGTTATCCTAATCCTCCACGGCTGCTGGCCAGGGGCTTGCACAATATCACGCCTGCACAACTCGAAGACACATTGGTACGACTGAAAAAATATTTTCAATTTGTCAGCATTGATGAATTTGCCGCTTCAGAATGTTGCCGGGGCCTGGCATGTGTATCTTTTGATGATGGCTATAAGTCCGTTTTCGAACAGGCATTGCCAGTATTACGGGCCCTTGATATCCCGGCTACTGTCTTTATCAACAGCACGATGCTTGATGGCGGGGTATTTTGGCGAGATCGGGTTCGAGTGTTGCAAAATCTTGGGTTAGTGGAGGATTTCGAGGCTTTTTCAGCCGTGGTGGGAGGTGATCCGGGCTGTAGTTTTTATCGACGTAGCAAGCATAGTGTGGTGAATAGCGCAGCCGTAGACATGGCACTTCAGCAGTTTTTTGCAGGCCGTGATATTGTTCATGAAGGGCCAGCTGCCGTGATCGATGATGTGAGCTGGATCCAGCCAATACCCGGTGTGACATACGGCAATCACAGCCATTCTCACTACGTTTTGTCCTCGCTGAGCAAAGAAGAGCAGTACCAGGAAATTGATCGTTGTCGGGCGCGATTACGGGGTTTGTCAGGCATCACCTGTAGTGAGATTTTTTCCATCCCCTTCGGTGAGACCAATGATTTCAACTCCACAACCTTGGAGATCATTGCAGAACTTGGCTACCGTGGTATTGCGCTAAGCCGTCATCAGCTCCAGGGTCGACCACAGCAAATGGCTGGTTTGCAAGTGGTTGAGCGTTTTATGCCACGCATTGACTCGACAACATCAATTCAGGCGACATTGGCCAGTATGGTATAAGGAAGGCTGGCCAAATCTACGTCGGGAGATTGTTCGAGAATAGAGAACCTACTGCACAAAAGTGGGCTTTGGTCCGGTTTTCCCCTACGTCGTTAAATACAAGCAGTATTCGCTCAAACCCGCTTCCCCTCGCTACGGCTCCTATTCTCGGGTAGCCTCCTAGTCGATCAGTGTTTCAAGCGTCCCTGCTGTTGCCAGAGATTGCCGCAAATGATTAACAACAGCCCAATCATGGAGGAGTAGAGAATGGTCTCTCCCAGCAGCCAGTGAATCAGTACCAGTGAGATAAAGGGCGACAGAAAAATTAAATTGCCGATCCAGG
>DRJH01000066.1 GCA_011052285.1 Gammaproteobacteria bacterium | reverse complement strand
TTGACTTGATCGGCAGGCAACCCAACCTGATGGGCAACGTGTGCAGGAGATACGGGCTCACCCGCTGCCAGTAACCGGTAGAGTGTGAGGGCAAGGGCTTGTTCATCGCTATCCATAGCCGGAAACACACCAACCATAACCTCACTCAGCGTTTCCGGATTGGCTTTCACCGTGATATCCACCGGTAGGCGGGCTTTGTCTGTTTTATTCACTCTACATTGACGCCTGCTGAACAGGCACGTCTGCCGATAGTGAGCGGTACTTCAGCCATAATTGTTCTCGTGGGAACAGTACTGATTTTGAAATCTAGCATCCGTACCATGGTACAGAGTCAAGCAGGCTCTACGTAGAGCACAGATTGACCGGAAATAAAAAAGCCCGGGCATTTACCGCCCGGGCTGGTATTTATCGCAGTTTATCGTGAGTGAATTTTTATCGCTGGATAACGTCGTAAGCCGTATATTTTATATGGCGCCCCAAGGGGAGGTGTGTCTATTCCTGTTTTACGAGCTATCAGAAATTTTATTTGTTCGATAATCCGGGGCGTTCCGGTTGCTAAATGCCTCGCCCCCACATGATCGGGAATCTCCCATTTATATACGGCTCATGAGATTGTCCTCATGGATTGCATCTGTTAGCACGGCAGCGCCGACAGTATCTGGTTACAGCTGGTCTATCAGGCAGACGAACACGATGGGCACTAGCGGAAACAGCGGCAATGTTCGAGTTTAAAGAGTCGCTGGCTTACGCTTTCCGTCCGACAACCGTTAGGTTGACTTTTGGCTGCTTTTCAAAATAGTCCGAGTAGCACCAGCGCCAACATGACCTGTGCTGCTACACCCGCGGCAAATGCCAGCACACGTACCACTGGTAGGCCGAGAGTAAACACTACGTAGTGCGTCAGCCGGGCAAAGAAATACACAATACAAGCAGTAACCGTTACTGAACCGGTAATGCCTGCGACCTGAAGAGCAAGTACCAGAGGAGCAAAAACCACCAGATTTTCTACGGCATTCTGATGAGCGCGCATCATGCGGTCGGCCCAGGGTACGCGGGTTGACGTTTCGCCGTTCGGATCCCACAGGGCGGCCAACGGACCCTGCTCTATCAGGCGATTGAGGACGTAGGGTAACCACATGAGTCCTGTCATCAGTACGGTGAGCGTGAGCCAGTAGAGTTCCGGGGAAAGCGTATGTGTTTGCATATCAAAGTCCTTCGTTGGGTGCGCGGGGATATGCCGGACGTTGTTTCAGGCGCGCAAGGTACGTCTGAAGACCGGGATACGGAACCAGAAGCTCTGGAAACCACGCAAGGATGTAACCGACCATGATGTCGGCAGCGCTGAACCGACCATCAACCAGATAGTCCTGACCCTGCACTGCTTTTTCCAGCACACCCAGCGCCAGCACATAGCGTTGCTCCGCAAAGGGAACAATCGCCTTGACCGCCTGTTTGTCGGGGAGAATGCTGCCGTGTAACATCATTTCCCAGGCGGGGGTTTCGAGACTGGTGACAGCGAAGTACATCCACTGGTTGAAGGCGCGTCGGGCCGAGTGATCAGGTGCCGGCGCCAGATTGCTCCCGGGCACTGACTCTGCCAGCCACTGCACGATGGCCCCGCTCTCGAACATGACTTCTCCATCGACTTTCAGGGCAGGCAATTGCCCCAGTGGGTGAATGGCAAGGTAGTCCGCGCGCTGACCCTCCCCCTTAAACAGATCGATAGTTTCAATCCGGTAATCCAGGTCCAGTTCTTTCAGTATCCAGCGTATGCGCTCAGCGCGGGTACCGGGCATGTAATAGAGGATCAATTCCATCAGCGGTCTCCAGTTACTTCCATTTTGCAAGTTACTAAGACTAGACCAGTCACTTCGTTTTTGCAAGTCAGTGTTATACTGATTATCCCAACCCGAATCCGAAGCGCTTTTTATGACCGACTGCAAACGCTCCCGCTGCCCCGTCGCCTGTACACTGGATCTGCTGGGTGACAAATGGACACTGCTTGTGGTGCGCGACCTGCTGCTGAAACGGAACACCTTCAAGGCACTCCAGGCGTCACCGGAGCACATTCCGAGTAACATCCTGGCAGACCGGCTCAAACGACTGGAACGTGAAGGGATCTTGCAAAGAGAGCTATACCAGGACCGACCACCGCGCTATGACTATCACCTGACCCAAAAGGGCCGTAACCTGGGCCCGGTGCTGCACGCCATGTTGGACTGGGGCAGTACCCACGTGCCAGGAACGCTGAACAAGGAGGAAATCGCAGCGTTGTCAAAGAAGTGAACCCGGCACAGCGTCGGAAAAGAAGCTGCCATGTCCCGCAACAGAATTATGTTGCTGATAATAACAACAATTTCTTGTCACACCATACGAGGCCTGAACAGTGGTCTGGCGTTTGAAGATATGCGTATATCCGCTTATACTCCTAACTAAAGCATGATTCGAGGTGTTGAGTCATGAGTAATATTCGATGGTCAGTCGTAGTTCCCGAAGATACTGATCGTGCGCTACGCTCCTACCTTGCCCGCAAAGGCACCAAGAAAGGCGACCTCTCCCGCTTTGTGAATGAGGCTGTGCTATCACGCCTGTTTGAGCTGACAGTCGAAGATGCCAAAGAGCGTAATCAGGCATACGCCCAAGAAGACATCCTGGAAGCGATTGAAGACGCACTGGTCGACGACTAGTCCCGATGCGCGTCGTGCTCGATACTGGCATCCTGATGGCTGCGCTCATTACCAGGAAGACACCACCAGATCTGATTTATCAGGCGTGGCGAAAGAAAAAATTCGAACTGATAATGTCTGAGTGGCAACTTTCGGAATTCTGCCGCGTCAGCCGCTATCCGAAGCTACGCAAGTACCTGGTACCCTCTGAAGCCGGCAACATGATCAACGGCCTGAGGTATCAGGCGCACGTATTAACTGACCTGCCCGCCCTGGAAATTTCTCCAGACCCCGCTGACAATCCGGTACTCGCGATGGCAGTTGCCGGTGAGGCGGATTTTTTGGTTAGTGGCGATAAATACGACCTGTTGGCTTTAAAGAATATTGAGAAAACAAAGATCGTAACAGCCCGAAAGTTTCTGACGAAACTATAAATGATCCTTCACGATAAAAAGCAAGTACGCCACCTGTCTACGGCGAATCGGAAAGCATCACCTGAATATGATAATTTGAAGTGAGTGCCTGGTATATCTACCCAGGTACAAAACCGAAAGCAGTAACATCAACAACATGGTCGGATCAAACCGGGCCGCAGGATTAAGACTACACCCGCCATGTGAATTCGAATTCGAATTCGAACTCGACACCGCTGGTGCCTGGGTATCCACCACTTCTACCGTCCGGATCACCGCAGCCGCTGCATTACCTGCGACATCACTGGCCGTATACGTCAAGGTATAGGTACCCACCGTACTGGTATCCACCGACCCCGTCACCGCAGCCGTTAAACCGGTGGCCAGATTATCGCTCACCGTACTGCCCGGCTCAGTAAAGACCCCGTTCTGATCAAGACTCAGGGGATTGTCGCCCAGCAAGGTAATCACCGGCGCAGTCACATCCACTGTATATGTGATAGTTGATGCTGCACTGGTATTGCCTGCCGCATCGGTCGCACTGGCGTTAAAGCTGTGGATGCCTTCTGTCAAGGTCGCACCGCCCACCAAACTCCAGTTACCTCCAGTAGCGATAACCATGCCCAGAACCGTGGCCCCATCGTTCACCGTTACCGTCGCACCGGCTTCGGCCGTACCGGACAAAGTCGGTTGTGCCGTCGATTGTGTGCTCGTATTGTCAACCGGCGAGGCAATACTCGGCGTTGCCGGTGCCTGGGTATCCAACGTGATGGTATCGTTGAACGCCGTCGATAGATTGCCGAACGCATCGACAAAGCGCGCAAAGACAGTGCGTACACCATCCGCTCCGGCGGTCAGGGTCCAGAGTGCACTGGTGGCGTTGGCCACGAGCGGATCAAAACTTACGTTATCGTTGGAAAACTGCATCTGTGCGCACCCGGAACCGGGGCCGTCGTCACAGGTCAACGTCAGTACTACCGCCGTGGTATTGCTCGCTGAAGCACCGGCATCAATCGTGATCGTACCGGTCGGTGCCAACAGCTCCGGTAGCTGATTCAACAACACGCTGACCGTGTTGGACGTTTGGTTCGCCACGGCCAGATCCAGGTTGCCATCCCCGTCCACATCTGCGGCAATGACCGAGCGAGGTTTCCCACCGGTCGCAAAATCCAGCTTCGCGGCAAAGCCACCCGTTCCGTCGCCCAACAACACGCTGACCGTAGCGGAATCTCGGTTCGACACGGCCAGGTCGACGTTGCCATCGCCGTCCACATCTGCGGCGGTGACCGAGACAGGTGCCGTTCCGGTCACAAAATCCAGCTTCGCGGCAAAGTTCCCCGTCCCGTCGCCCAACAACACACTGACCGTGTTGGAACCAAAGTTCGCCACGGCCAAATCCAGGTTGCCATCACCGTCCACATCCGCAGCGGTGACCCATAAAGGATCCAGGCCGGTCACAAAATCCAGTTTTGCGGCAAAGCTCCCCGTTCCGTCGCCTAACAACACACTGACCGTATTGGACGTTCGGTTCGCCACGACCAGATCCAGGTTGCCATCACTGTCCACATCTACGGAGGTGACCGAGCGAGGACCTGATCCGGTCACAAAATCCAGCTTCGCGGCAAAATTTCCCGTCCCGTCGCCCAACAATACGCTGACCGTATCGGACGCCTGGTTCGCCACGGCCAAATCAACGTTGCCATCGCCGTCCACATCCGCAGTGGTGACCGATAGAGGCGCCGTTCCGGTCGCAAAATCCAGTTTTGCGGCAAAGCCCCCCAACCCGTCTCCCAACAATACGCTGACCGTGTTGGACGTTTGGTTCGCCACGGCCAAATCAAGGTTGCCATCACCGTCCACATCCGCAGTGGTGACCGAGACAGGAGCCGCTTCGGTCGCAAAATTCAGATTCGCGAAGCTCCCCGTCCCAGCTCCTAATAACACGCTGACCGTGTCGGACGCCTGGTTCGCCACAGCCAGATCCAGGTTGCCATCGCCGTCCACATCCGCGGCGGTGACCGAGACAGGCGCCGTTTCGGTCGCAAAATCCAGCTTCGCGGCAAAGCCGCCCGTCCCGTCTCCTAATAACACGCTGACCGTATTGGAAAATCGGTTCGCCACGGCCAGATCAAGATTGCCATCACCGTTCACATCCGCAGCGGTGACCGAGATAGGGTTTACGCCAGTCGCAAAATCCAGTTTTGCGGTAAAGTTCCCCGTTCCGTCTCCCAACAACACGCTGACCGTATTGGAACCAAAGTTCGCCACCGCCAGATCCAGGTTGCCATCCCCGTCCATATCCGCAGCGGTGACCGAGACAGGATTCGATCCGGTCGCAAAATCCACCTTCGCGGCAAAGCCCCCCAACCCGTCTCCCAACAACACGCTGACCGTATTGGAAAGACGGTTCGCCACGACCAGATCGACGTTGCCATCAGCGTTCACATCTGCGGCGGTGACCGATGAAGGCTGCGTTCCAGTTGGCAATGAAAATGTTTCACCGGGAAAGAGCACAGCCGATTGTGCCTGCAGTGACAGTAACCCGACTAACCATAAAATGGATAATTGACCTAAACGTATTCTTATGTTCATTAAATTCTCCAAATGACGCCTTGCCGCACCGTGGACACCACACTCAGGCACACAATAAAAACAGTCCATCATGATAAATAGTCTTCATAGAAAAGGTATCAACCGAAAGGTTGAGTTGGAGTTGTTTTTTTGATCCATGCCAGTTAACTCTCCGCCCCCGCCACCGCCTGTCCCTTGTTATCGTTTGCTGATGTCTGCATGATAATCCCATCATGAGAATACTCCTGGCGGATGACCATCAACTCTTTCTGGAAGGCATGCAGTCTGTGCTGTCCGGGATTGAGCCGGATAGTGAGATTGAATGCTGTCGTAATGGCCGCGATGCACTGCGCCAATTGCTGGACAATGCTTTTGATATCGCACTCATCGACCTGCGACTACCCAATCTTGACGGCTTTGGCATTCTCACCGAGCTATCCGCTGCAAACTGCCTGACACCCGTTATCATCGTCACCGCCTCTGAAGCCCCCCATGATGCACGACGCTGCATCCATTTGGGCGCCATGGGATTTGTTCCTAAATCATCTACCGGGCAGCAAATGATAGAAACTATTCAGCGCATCGTTAAAGGAGATATTGTTATGCCGCAGGCTGACGAGTACGCCCGTACGGGCATACTGAGCAGCAACGATTGGGCCAGTCAACACAATATTACCCCCCGGCAATTCGAAGTATTACGTCTGATCAAACAGGGCCATTCCAATCAGACCATCGCCGATATACTTCATCTAAGTACCGCGACCGTAAAGACACATATCGTCGCACTGTTTCGGGCGCTTGAGGCTGGCAACAGAACCGAAGCCATACAGAAAGCACAACAGCTAGGCCTGGATTAGATTTAATTGACTTCATGATGCAAGCTTTAGAGACCAAACCGGGCACACATCCAAGAGAGATTGACGCCGATAAAATACGACTTATTCATAGCAATATGCCGGTTATGTTTATCGGTAATTTGGTCGGCTGCCTTCCCATAGCCATTATCCTTTGGAACCAGGGTTACACTGGCAGTGTTATCGCCTGGGTTACTGCAGTTTATACACTGACGTTAGCGCGCTGGCTGCACCACCGACAGCTGAAAATAACAACGGCTTCTAATCAACAAATATTCAACCAGGGCAAAGGCTACCTGCTCTTCTCGCTTTTATCCGGCTCGATCTGGGGCAGCATAGGTGTTGTGTTTTTCAACCCCGATGAGATAACGTCCTTTACCTTTATGATAGTGACACTGGCAAGCTTCGTTGGCGGAAGCATGACCTCCATGTCGGCAAAGCCGCTTTATTATTATTCATTTGTATTGCCTGCAACCACGCCCATTATCTTCAACATGTTATTGCAAAATACGCCGTTTTACTTTTGGCTGGGTGTTGCTGCGATTATCTACCTGAGCGCAACTGTTGCCCTCAGCAAAAACCTACACCGCGTCATTCATAATTCGCTGATACTGAAATATGAAAATATTGACTTGCTCGCCGACTTGAAATCACAAACCGATAATGCCAATAGAGATAAATCCCGCTTCATCGCTGCGGCCAGTCACGACCTGCGCCAACCATTGCACGCCGTTAATTTGTTCGTGGAAACACTCAGCAACAAGATCCGTATCAAAGATCAACAACACGACATCAATAGAATACGTCGTGGGCTAAGCTCAATGAGTGAGCTTTTTGATGCGTTGCTGGATATCTCGAAACTTGATTCAGAAACAAGCTCTGTGAATCAAATTGATTTCCCGATCGATGAATTATTACACAATTTAACCGACCAGTTTTCGAACGAAGCGGAAACCAAACAACTTTCTCTAACAGTAAAGACTTGTAATGAAATTGTACGTAGCGACCCTGTTTTGCTGGAACGCCTTATCGGAAATTTATTATCCAATGCCATTCGCTATACGGAAAAAGGCAGTGTCACTATTTTTTTTGAGCAGCACAATCCCCATACCATCACTCTGTACATTCGCGACACAGGTATCGGGATCCCCAGTGACAAGACTGAAGAAGTGTTCGACGAATTCACGCAACTACATAACCCTGAACGAGACCGTAATAAGGGACTGGGTTTAGGCCTGGCCATTGTACGTAGAATTTCGAAATTACTGGGCATTACGCTTCAACTTGACTCTGAAGTCGGCAAGGGTTCACAGTTCACGATTGAACTACCGCTGTGCGAACATCACGTTGCAGCAACGAGCACTCAATATTTTTTAACACTGGATAACAAACTCAATGGACTTAAAATTCTCGTCATCGATAATGAGAGCGATATTCTGGATGCCATGCAAAACTTACTGGAAACATGGCAGTGTGATTTTACCGGCGCAGCGTCATCCGAAAAGGCGCTCAAACTTATCTCTGAGGACTACCGACCTGAATTCATACTGGCTGACTACCGTTTGCCCGGAGAACTAAACGGCTGCAAACTGATTAGCGACATCCGCCAGACAACAGGACAAATACCTGCGCTCATTATTACGGGTGATACTGGAGTTGAGATTGATAAAGAAGCAGCAGCCGTAAATCTCATCACACTGAGAAAACCTATTAAACCAGCTCAACTACGAGTCGCCATGACGCAGTTGTTAAAAAAATATGTCCAGGTATAAATATTCCAGGCAGTAGAAGGTTTATTGCGAACAATATGCGATCTTGACACACGGCAGGGCCTCCACCATTAAGTCCAGGGAACAACTCCTTCAATTATTTCACCATCTTCAAGGCCGGATGTTTTCAGTCCGCCAGATGGTGCCTGAATCACAATATAGACGAGATCCTCCTGACCTGTATTCCACCAGGCACGTTTCGCCTTGGGTTGCACCCGCACTGCCGTACCTTCCTCGATACTGAAATGCTCGTCATCAATGACCATCTCTCCTTTCCCACTGAGAAAAATATACAGTTCCTCGTTACTTCGATGCCTGTGATAAAAATTGATCCCTGTACCCGGATTGTCTTTATTGAGAGACACTTCCGTGGAGGTCAGGCCCAGGCGCTCTCCCAGAAACAGTTTGCCTTCAATCTTGATCGGCATCCCTTCTGGAGCAAAGACATATTGGTTAAGTTCGTTAAGCTTTTCGATATCCTGCTTTTGGTAGTTCTTCATAGCATCCTCTCTCGGTTTGTGTGCTCC
>DRJH01000065.1 GCA_011052285.1 Gammaproteobacteria bacterium | reverse complement strand
TCGTCAGTCTCCCTACGCCCAAGACCGCCACTACGACCCGGGATGCGCACACTATCCTCATTAAAATTACCCCGCTTAGCCTGCAAATGACAGGCGCCACAACGTGCGAAGGTTTTGACCTTGGGATTGCCGGTTACCCATCGGGAAGGTACCTCGTTGTGGGCACGATGAAACCATTTGGTATCGGTAATCCGGTTGCTCTTCGAAGTTGCCGAGGAAAACCAGCGGCGACCTGAAGCATGGTTCTGTAGATATTGACTAATCAATTTGGTCGTTTCCGTGGACAATTCTGCATTGTCCCCAAAATGGTCAGACAGATTACCCATTATAGCTTTCCAGCTTTTAGTCGACAATCCTTTGGTCGGGTACGCAATATGGCAGGCACTGCATTCTGTTTGATACGCCTTCGAGCCCTGACTGGCCACTGCGACATTCGACTGTCCGAGCCACAAACTTGCCGTCGCCACCAGCAGGCTGAATATAGAGAATTGGGTTGTTCGCATCATAATAACTCCTTGAGAAAAAATTGAACGGTAGTTTTCGAGAGGTTTGATTTACTGAATAGACAAAAACTGCAGTACATCGCCCTTTTCCTGGGCAGTACACTCACGACCCAGCACCCATTTACAATTACGCCTAAACCATTTTTTGACCTTTTTGGCATCGGTGAAACGCTCTGGGTTGACCGATGGTGCCATGGGTTTGATCTCTTTGCCGGTTTTCACATGTTTGCCCATGCTTTTCAGATTTTTAGTATGACATCCGGTACAATCACGTTGCTTGCCGACTTTGCTATTGTTATGTTTAGTATTCCAAAAAGCCTGACCCGCAGCCGCAGTGAACGGCCCGGCACCTGCAGCCTGGTATTTACTTTGTAACTGTGACACAGCACTGGTCGAAGCCAGTACAGGCATGGCGGCCAATAACACAACAACTGATAATATAATTCGTCGCATTACGAAACTCCTTTACGTTAGTTAACGATCACTCTCTACCTTAACCTGGCAGGGATTGCAGCATACACACCAATTCTTAAAGCAAGCTTAAGGGGGATATTTGGCAGTTCCAAAGCGAATGATCGCGGGCTGTACTCCCAACTCTTTCGTTCGTGGCCGATACCAGATTGCCTGCAATATCATTTGTATTCAGAGGCTCTAGTCCCCCAGCAAAACCGTACACTGCTCCAGCATGGCCTGTGGATCAGTATAATGGATCGAAACTGGAAGCTTTTTGCTGCCTTGTTGCAGAACAAGACTTGGAAAACCCCGCACACCTAACTCCTGGCAACAATCGAGCTGGCGGGCTAGTTCAATCCGGATTTGCTCAGAACTCAATCGTTCCGTAAAAGCCACCGGGTCGATAGCCAGTGATTTTGCCAGGCCCACGAGTGTTGCCTCATCTGACGGATTTTTGGCTTCAAGGTAATAGGCGTGCTGTATTGCTTCGGTCATTGCATCCGCACGATGCCACAACGCTGCAGTGAGGACTGCCCGACAGGCCGGGTAGGTACTGCGTCGGGGTTGACACTGCTGCCAAAAAGCATGGTTAAATCGGGTGCCGGGAATTCGCTGTTCGATTTGTAGCCAGGTTTGCTGGAGATATTGCTGCATAGACTGTGGCATCGGCTGCTCTGAATCCGGGGCCAGGCCGCCAAGCAGTTTCACAACTTGAATAGTGTCCGGTAACAGTGCCTGCAATTTCTCCCAGGCAGGTCGAAAACCCCAGCACCAGGAACACATGGGATCATGTGCATAGTACAAGGTCTTACTCATGTCTTTCATAAACCATTCGCCAAACTGTTCTGTGGTTAATTTTCCGGACAGATACTACCATTACACAAGCTACCTGCGCATGCCAGGCGGCGGGTGTGATAGCATGTGCGTCATTTTGAATACTCTCATATCTTCGGAATCACGATGATCGTTACCATTAAAACCGCAACCGAAATTGAAAAAATGCGGCTTGCCGGCCGGCTGGCCTCAGCAGTACTGGACATGATCACACCACATGTCCTGCCCGGCGTTACCACCAACCATCTCAACCAGCTCTGTCACAACTACACGATAAATGAGCAACAGGCCATCTCGGCGCCACTCAATTATCATGGCTTTCCGAAATCGATTTGCAGCTCGGTCAATCACGTCATCTGCCATGGCATCCCCGGTGACAAAAAACTCAAAAACGGAGATATTGTCAATCTTGATGTCACTGTACTCAAAAATGATTATCACGGTGACACCAGCCGCATGTTCTACGTGGGAACTCCTTCCATTCTTGCCAGGCGCTTGGTGGAATGCACTTTCCAATGCATGGTAGAGGCGATAAAGATGGTACGCCCGGGTATCCAACTTGGGGATATCGGTCATACCATCCAGACCATTGCTGAAAAACAGGGCTTCTCGGTGGTACGTGAATATTGTGGCCACGGTATCGGCAGAGGCTTTCACGAAGAGCCCAAAGTTCTGCACTATGGCAGACCCCATACCGGCAAGGTGCTGGAACCGGGGATGATTTTTACCATTGAACCCATGATCAATAGCGGACGCAGGGAAACCCGCCTGCTGGCAGATGGCTGGACCGTGGTGACCCGTGACCACAGCCTGTCTGCGCAATGGGAACATACCCTGTTGGTCACCGAAACGGGCTTTGAAATCTTGACGTTGAGCAACAACAGAACAATCGAAAGCTATCCTCTGGCAGAGATTTCCTGAGCCCATACCCTTGTCTTACCTCGCCAAACACAGCCTGCTCGACACGGCACAGCTACGCTGTCATATCGATACGGGCGAGGAGCTGATCCCGCTGTTGCGTAATGCCCTGATCAGGGTCCGTGAACTCCTTTACGAAAGTCACAAAGAAGGCACTTCCTCCCAGGACATCGTCAGTCTGCATGCCTGGGCCGTAGACCAGGTATTGAGCATCGTCTGGGATTACCAACACCGGCAAATCCCAGATGTCGGCAAGCTGACCTTGGTTGCCGTTGGGGGTTATGGTCGTGCCGAGCTGCAACCACACTCGGACATCGATTTATTGCTCTTGCACGAGAGCAAACTCGCCACTTCGGATGTATCCTTCGTTGAGCAACTGATCCGACAACTATGGGACATCGGCCTGGAAGTCGGTCATAGTGTACGTACCGTAAAACAATGCATTGCCGAGGCCAAGGCCGATATTACCGTCATTACGAATATGCTGGAGGCACGCCTGCTCCTGGGTGACGCACCCCTGTTCGAATTACTGCAAAAAAAGATTGAACCACCCAGGATTTGGCCAACCAAGGCATTTCTTAAAGCCAAAATGGCGGAGCAGCAGCAACGACACGCACGCTTTAATGATACGGCCTATAATCTGGAGCCTAACATCAAGGAAGGGCCCGGTGGCTTGCGGGATATACAAACCATTGTCTGGGTCACCCGGCGTCACTTCAACAGCCGTAGTCTGGGTGACTTGGTGGCCCATGACTTTCTCACCCATAACGAATATCGCTCCCTTATTCGAGGCCGGAATTTTCTTTGGCGTTTGCGCAACAGCCTGCATTTTCTAACCAACCGGGGTGAAGACCGGCTGCTATTCGACCACCAGCGCGCCATTGCTGAAGAATTCGGTTATAAGGACAAACCCGGCTATCTGGCTGTAGAGCAGCTGATGAAGCGGTATTACCGGGTTATCAAAGAGTTGAGCATCCTCAATGAAATCCTTCTGCAGCACTTCGAGGAAATCATCCTGGCCCGTAAATCCTGGGTCACACACCGGATCAATCGTCGTTTTCAGTCACACGGGGGAATTCTGCAAGCCGTCAATGAGCGAATATTTGAAACAACACCGCTCGCCATACTGGAAATTTTTTTGCTCCTGGAACAACATCAACTCAAAGGCATCCGGGCCACAACCCTTCGACAGTTACGCCAGAATCTGCATCGAATCGACCATGGATTTCGCGCCGATCCTAAATCCAGGAGACTTTTCCTCGATATTCTGCGGCAACCGCAAGGAATTACCCACGCACTACGCAAAATGAATGCTTATGGTGTGTTGGGGGCGTATATTCCCGCCTTTGGTCGCATCGTCGGGCAAATGCAATACGATCTGTTCCACGCCTATACCGTAGACACACACACCCTTTTTGTTCTGCGCAATTTGCGGCGTCTATGTGTTCCGGAATTTCGCCATGAATTCCCCTTTGCCAGTGAACTGATTGCCGGGATCAATAAGAAAGAGAGGCTCTATCTGGCAGCTATTTTCCATGACATCGGTAAGGGCCGTGGCGGTGATCATTCTGTACTTGGCGAACACGATGCTCTGGATTTCTGTCAACAGCATGCGCTTAGTGAATATGACGCCCGGCTGGTCGCCTGGATGGTACGAAACCATCTTCTGATGTCCTGGACTGCCCAGCGCAAGGACACCAGTGACCCGGAAGTGGTTAGCGAATTTGCAACCATGATCGGTGATCAGGAGCACCTCGATCATCTTTATCTGCTGACCATGGCCGATATTCGTGGTACCAACCCGGGTATCTGGAACACCTGGAAAGCCTTGCTGCTGGAAAAACTGTATGAGGCAACACGACGGGCTCTACGCCGCGGACTGGGCACCCCCATTGATCTGGATGTTAGAATTGCCAATCTCAAAGAAGAGACCCTGCGACTGCTGGGACCAAAAATTAACCCGCAGGCAGTCGAGAAATTCTGGCAACAGATGGCCAAGGACTATTTCATTCGACACGACGCCAAAGCGGTCGCCTGGCATACCCGTGAGATTGTTTCCGCCCGTCTTGTGGATTTGCCTCTGGTCAATGCCCGTTATAATCCAGAATTCGCCACCAATCAGTTGTTAGTTTATGCCCCGGACTTCGAGCACCTGCTACCACTGGTTGCCGGTGGTGTAGAGCGCCTCGGCCTGAGTATTGTCGATGCCCGGATCCATATTACTAGCAATGGTATGGCACTGTATCTGTTTGCGGTCTTGGCGCGCGAAGGTGTGATTACGGATCGTAATACCCTGACCCGAATTTCCGGACGCCTCCATCAGGAAATTTTTTCGAAAAGTCGCCCCAAAGCCCCCGGAAAGATTCGTGCAACCCGGGTCGAAAAAGCTTTTCCTATTGCCACCCAGGTAGAATTCATTGAGCCGGAGAACAGCCCCTTCACCATTCTGGAATTGATTGCCCAGGATCGACCCGGACTGCTGCATCATATCGCCGAAGCCTTACTGGAATGCAAAATTCGTTTGGTGAACGCCCGAATCGCCACTATCGGTGAGCGTGCTGATGATACGTTTTATCTCACCGACCGAGATGGCGCCCCCGTCACAGACTCCACGCAACGTGAATGCTTGCGCAGGCAGATATTGGCCAGACTCGGCGAAGCCTGAATATTGGTCAGCAGTAGCCACATCAGGCTGGAAGCCAAAACCGGGCTCAGGGTATACTGGACCTGCCAGCTTTTCAGCCGTAAGACCGCAGGCTCCCAAGATGCAGAGGGAAACTGAATCGAAGAATACATCCTATTGTCATGAGGTTTACCGCCAAGATGCAACACATTATCGAACAAGCCTACGAGGCCCGCGCTCAACTCAACGCCCACAACGTGACGATCGAAGTTCGTGATGCTGTCTATGATGCGATCGCAGAACTGGACTCTGGAAGACTGCGCGTCGCAGAGAAAATTCATGGCGAATGGATTGTCAATCAATGGCTGAAAAAAGCTGTTCTGTTATCATTTTGTATCGAAGATAACACCGTCATCAGTGATGGCTATACCCATTATTATGACAAGATACCGGCAAAATTTGCTGATTTTAACAGCAGCCAGTTCCAGCAGGCCGGCTTCCGGGTAGTACCGACCGCCATCGTCAGACGTGGCGCCTACATTGCCCCCAAGGTGGTACTGATGCCCAGTTTTGTCAATATCGGAGG
>DRJH01000064.1 GCA_011052285.1 Gammaproteobacteria bacterium | reverse complement strand
GAGCGTATTCACGATAATTGATGAAGGCCTTTTCAAGCTAAATGAGGGAACTGGACGCAACAACACGATAAATTGTGATGATTGCAGCACGATCACCCGCTTCCCTGCCGGTTAATCCTGCCCCAACAAGATTGACCCCGATCCGATCAGAGAGGTAATTCGTCGTTGAACTCATCCATCACATCAAACGGTGTTGATGCCTTGGAGGCATAATACTGCCGTAACTGGTTACCGTAGTGATCTTCGAATGCGTTGCTCAGCTCATACAAGAAGTCCAACACTTCCCCCCTGTGTTAGGATATCCAATTGAGGTGCACGGATGGAACGGGACACCGAGAGCAGTTATCTGGTTTCAGATGCCATGGACGAAGACCCAATGTCTCAACTATTGGGGCATTCCCATGGTGTGCAAGGATGCACGAATGCCGCCAAGCACAGGGATGTGCGATAGCGGTTACCTACCGCATCGCCGTGGGTCCGCAGGCAGGGCGCAAGGTGTTCACCCTACAGACGTTGCCGGCCTGTGATGAGCCGTTCGATGATAGAGCCGGCAAGGGGGGCCCGGGTTCTCCCTGCATGCCGGTGTGTTTGCGCGCTCGCATGAACGCAGCAAGCTGGAACGGCTGTGCCGGTATATCAGCCGCCCGGCAGTCTCGGAAAAGCGACTGTCGCTCACACCCAATGGCAACGTGCGCTACGACGTGAATGGATTCACAAGTGCCGCGGGCATATGGATGCGCAGGAGCGGCCCAATTGAAGACACCGTACCGTGATGGTACGACACATGTCCTCTTCGAGCCACTCGACTTCCTTGCCCGGCTGGCCGCCCTGGCGTCCAGGCTCAGGGTAAACCTGACACGATTTCACGGAGTGTTCGCACCCAACAGCCGTCATCGCGCATTGGTTACGAAGGCGGCACGGGGCAGAGGTAGTAAGGCCAACGCGTCCGGCCAATCACCGCTTGACTGGCAGGAGATATGGGCTTTATTCTTCCTATACACTCCCCTCAAGGCAACAGAACGGTCGAACCCGTCGTTTGTCGTGCCGCCAGATCGGTATGTGCTGTAGCCACGGCTGACAATTCATAGCGCTGTTTGACTTCAATCTTGACTTGCCCGGCCAATACCACATCAAACAAATCCTGTGCACTGTCCAGTAGATCCTGGCGTTTGGCGGTATAGGTCATCAGCGTGGGACGGGTCAGAAACAATGAGCCTTTCTGGGCCAGAATCCCGGCATCGAATGGTGGGACCGGGCCGGAAGCATTACCATAACTGACCATCAATCCGGTGGCTCGCAGGCAATCCAGGGAACCTTCAAAGGTATCTTTGCCGATGGAATCATAAACCACAGGAACCCCTTCACCATCGGTAAGCTCTTTGACTCGTTGCACGAAGTCTTCACGGGTATAAATGACCGGATACGTACAACCATGGGACTGGGCCAATTCGGCCTTAGCCTCGGAACTGACCGTACCGATCACGGTCGCACCCAGTGCCCGGGCCCATTGACAAAGGATTAAACCCACTCCACCTGCTGCAGCATGCACCAACAGGGTGTCACCTGCGGCAAGAGGATAGACCTTGCGGAGTAGGTAGCGCACAGTCATCCCCTGCAGCATCATGGCCGCAGCTTGTTGATCTGCAATGGCCTGCGGCAGTACAACCAGACGATGCGCCGGAATCACACGCTCCTGGGCGTAAGCACCGACCGGCACCCCGGCATAGGCCACCCGATCACCTGTCTGTACTTCAGTCACGCCCGCTCCGATCTCTTCGACCACCCCGGCTGCTTCCATACCGATCACGGAGGGCAATTCCAGCGGATACAGGCCGGTCCGATGGTAGATATCGATAAAGTTCAGTCCCACTGCAGTCTGCCGTAAGCGCACCTCACCCGGACCAGGCGCCGGAACCATGACATCCTCATAGACCATTTGCTCTGGCCCACCAAACTGATGAATACGTATTGCTTTGGTCATGTTGTCTCCTCGAATTATTGACTATTGGTAACTATTCAGCGCATTCATCTTTTGTCCCATTACGGCGTTATTTTCGTACTCAAATGCTCACATTCTCCGTGCGAATATGCCTTATGCTGAACCAAAATCTAAACACGCTGAATCGTTACGATTATCGCTGGGTTTGTCACACCGCATCAGGGGCTTGCCTGGCGAGCTCAGCCTATCAGCAGTGGTCTTAAGCAGTCACTCGTTGATACAAGGCATAGATATAGGGCCGTTTACCGCCATCGGGATTGATATACATGTGATCAAAATGGGTTATCAGGGTAAATTCCGTACCAAGCTGCTCTGACAGCGCTTCAACCGAGTAACGGTGCACTGGCAACGCTGCGCATTTGCTGGCACCGTGTGCCGCAAACTCGGCGAAAGCAGCATAACCACCCTGGTTTAATATCGACTTCAGATTATCAACATAACCTTGAATCTGTGCCGGCTCATTCAAAAAATGCAACACCGCACGGTCAACCCATATCTGTACTGCGGGCAACGTCTCCGCAACCGGCCTGGAGATATCCTGGCAAAGATAATCAATGCACTGCCCGGAAACAGACTGTGTGGAACCCTGCATTCTGGACCGCAGCCTTTGCAAAGCCCTGGCACTGATATCATTGACCACCAGGCTGGCACCACCGGTATACAGTGCATCAATCAACAATGACGTTCCGGCACCGGTCAAAAAAAATGTCGACTGCCGCCACTTGGGTATTTTACTCAAGAGCCCCAGCATCGGTTTGACCGTCGGCTCATACCAACCCAGTTTCTCCTCTTTGGTCGCCGCAAATATGGCATCCCAATGCGCCTGGTCCGACTTCATAACAAGCCTCCTTGCAGTTACCTGTGTGACTACTCTTCGGTACTGCCAGCAGCGACCGGCAGATCTCGTGGCGACAAACTTGCGCGCAAAACCAGGTAGCCCACAATGCCGGATAGCAGCGATCCGATAATAATACCCAACCTTTCATCAAACAGGCTGTTAGCGGCGGTTTCTTCGAATGCCAGGGAGCCAATGAATAAGCTCATGGTAAAGCCGATGCCACAAAGCGCAGCGGTGCCATAGAGAGATTTCCAGTTAATACTGTGGGGTAACTGAGTCAGGCGCAGTTGAATCGCCAACCAGCATAAACCAAAGACACCGAGTTGTTTGCCGATAAACAAGCCGACGGCTATACCCCATGGTACGGGATGCAGCACCTGCTCGGCACCTAAGCCGGTCAGGCTGATGCCGGCGTTGGCAAAGGCGAAAACCGGCAAAACAATATAGGCAACAACAGAATGCAGATCCGACTCCAGCGATTTAAGTGGAGAGTATTCCGGGTTCTCGCGGGACCGCATGGGGATAAATACGGCCAAAATAACGCCAGCCAGCGTCGCATGCACGCCGGATTTCAGCATTGCCGCCCACATCACCACCCCGATCAATACATACAAACTGGTGGATTCAACCTGCAAACGATTGATGATTAGCAGCAAAATGATACAACAAAACACAACCAGCAAGGCAATGATCGAAATTTTTGCGGTGTAGAACAGTGCAATAATGATGATTGCACCAATATCATCGAAGATCGCCAGAGAAGTCAGAAACACCTTGATCGAGGTGGGTACTCTCGACCCCAACAGTGACAATACACCAAGAGCGAACGCGATATCGGTAGCTGTCGGGATCGCCCAACCCTTCATGGCCGTCGTATCACCAGCATTGAAATAGCTATAAATCAGTGCCGGTACCAGCATTCCGCCCACCGCGCCCACACCCGGAAGAATGATATTCTTCTTGTCAGACAATTCCCCTTCAAGGATCTCTCGTTTCAATTCCAGACCCACGAGAAAAAAGAATACCGCCATCAGCCCATCATTGATCCAAAGCAACAGCGGCTTGGCAATCTCGAAGCTTCCGATGCGAATCGCTACCGGGGTATCCAGCAACAGGGAATAATATTCTGATAACGGCGTATTAGCACTGATCAATGCGATCAAGGCGGCCACGATAAGGAGGATACCACCAGCCGATTCCTGGCGTAAAAATCTCGCCAGAAAGGTATTATTATTTGCGTTACTCTCCAGCATATTGTTTCTTGCCAGCACTCCATGTTTTCCCCAACACCACAGCCAGAATACCTCCCAATATCAATCCAGCAGACACCAGCAGCCGCAAACTTACCGCTTCTGAGACAAACACTACACCCCCGAGTGCTGCGATCACGGGCACCAGCAATTGCACCACAGCCGCAAGCGCTGAAGAAAGCCCGGCCAGTGCCATATACCATATCGCATACCCTATCCCGGAAGCAATACCACCGGAAAGAACCGCCAATAAAACGCCTTTTACGCTATAGTGGGCCTGTCCAATCGCTACGATAGCCAGTACCGCAAGCAGCGGCAGTGTACGAACAAAATTG
>DRJH01000063.1 GCA_011052285.1 Gammaproteobacteria bacterium | reverse complement strand
TGAAGCCTTCACGCCTGAAAGCGGTTCTCAGGCCATCGGCCAGAGAAAGATCGTCTTCAACCAGAAGTATGCGCATTAACTTGTTCGGCGTATTTCTGTGCTTTCCGGTTTTGCTTGCGTGTTGCTCTATCCACGATCCCCGGGAATACGGCATTGATGCGGACAAAAAGCGACTCCGGGAAACCAAGATAGCATTCCTTGTCCTGTTTGCGGATGGTATCGATGATCTGTTGTGCCACGGTGTCTGGTTCATCCATCGTCATTTTGACCGCCTCGGCCATGGCGTAAACCGCCGGTGAATTAATGGCCGTCCTGACGGCCCTTGGCGCGATATAGCTGACTGTGATACCGGTATCTGCAAGTTCCCTGCGCAAGGCTTGCGAAAACCCTCGCAGGGCAAACTTGCTGGCGGAATAGGCCGCGAACCAGGCAAAACCAATACTACCAAAAGTTGAACCAATATTAACGATCTGCCCGCTGCCCTGTGCCAGCATCGTGGGCAGCACCGCTCGAGTCAAGAACATCGGGCCCAGCACATTGATTTCGAAAGTTTTTTGGATAGTTGTATCGTCCTGATTTGCGTACACACCAAAGGGATTGATACCCGCAGCATTGATCAGTATGTCGATGCCACCAAACCGTTTCAGCGTTTCCTGAACGATACGGGTACGGTCTTCCGCCTTGCCGATGTCTGCAACGACAGTCTGTACATTGTTGGCTGAGAGCGATCCCTGTAGGGTTTGTAGTGCGTCGCCATTGATATCGGTTATACACAGTCTGGCACCGTCTGCATCCAGTTTCTGTGCCAGCCGGCTGGCGATACCGCCTGCTGCCCCGGTCAGGATAATACGTTTTTCTTTCATAATGATTGATCTCCCGTCTGGTTTCCTGCTTACAGCTTATTGCGTGCCTTATTGAGCTTTTTCTCGATCTGGGTGCGACGCCCCGCATCGGCCAGCGGTCGTCCGGGGCGCCCCGGCGCCTGACTCGCTCTGGTTAGGTAAGTGATCGCCTGTACGTAGTTTCCCGAATCAAGCAGGAAGTCTCCATAGAAGTAATTCGGGTCGATGCCCTGTGGGTTAATGGCGAGTGCTTTTTTAAGATAGACCTCAGCCTTGTCATCGTTACCAAACCCAATCGGCCAGCCCGGCACCTGGTAGTACAGGGAACCCAGTGACGTGTAGATGGAACCATTCAGTGCTGTCGGTTCAATATTTTCTGCGGCATCCAGGAGCCTGCGCGCTTCCTTGACTTTGCCAAGTGCGCTGAATCCACCATTCACACCGGCATCGGTGCTTAAAGAAATGGCAAGCCAGACTTTGGGTTCGGCCCGGTCAGGGTAGCGTTCAACCAGTTTGTGACCAAAGGTGATGAGGTTCTTGAAAGCCTGTTCCTGGGCGACGGCCGGTGTGTCGTAGTTGGCTTTAGCCCACTGATGCTGAATAGAAAGAATATCCGTGTTGAGATCGGCAAAGGCCGTGCTGTTGCTGCCCAGCAGCGTACCCAGCAGGATCAGTGATTTGATGTTCATCGGTGTACTCCTTACTTGGGGTCGAGTGGAAGACTGCGAAACACATCGCCATATAAGCGCTACATTTCGTGCGTGCCGCCTGTGTCTCCTGTTGCAGATAGTCAAAGAACATGTTCACGTATTTCCTTCCGGTAGTGTGTTGGTTAAGGAGGCATAACGCTGCTCAATAACCTTGCGCGCGAGTATTCCAGCCGCTGTGAGTTCACCGGTGGCGATACTGAAAGGTGAATCTGCCAGTGCGTACCGGCTGATACGGGCGTAATCAGGCAGTCTGGTATTGGTATCGTGCAGCGCGGCTCTCAGGTGTTCCGGTGTGACGGTATCCCTGGGTAAGAGAACAGCAGCGAGTTCCCCGTTTTCTTTGCCGAAGACCATAGCCTGGCTGATAGCCGGGTGTGATAATAATTCTGATTCAACCCACTCGGGTGAAATATTGCGCCCATAGTCGGTAACAACCCGATTATGGTGGCGGCCGGTGATATAGAGGTAGCCGTCATCGTCCAGGTAACCAAGGTCACCTGTGTCAAGCTCAGTACCGTCACCAAAATCTGTTTCATTCAGATAACCGTCAGAGATGATACCGCCAACGTAGACGCGACCGTCATCGCTCACGCGGACATGAGTGTGGGGTAGCGGTTTACCGACCGAGCCAGGACGGTTGTCCGCAGGTGAATTAACCGCGATGACTGAGCAGGCCTCGGAGAGGCCATAGCCCTGGAATACCGGCAGCCCCAGTGTCTGGGCGGCATTCAGCAGGGTATTCCCCGTAGGGGCGCCACCGACGGCGATAAAGCGAAATGAGTCTGGAAGTTTGTGCTGTTGTCCGAGTGCGACAATCAGTTTCAGCAAATGTGGAGGTACGATCATTGTTGTTGGCCGGAAGCGGTTCAGTGCCTTGGCAAACTGTTTCGCATCGACCCGGCTTGAGCCGCTGATACCCAGTTCTGTGGCATCCGGCACGATGATTTCTGCACCGGCAATTATCGGGACATAAACCGAGCCGATGTTCTCCAGCAGTATTGATAACGGCAGTACCACCAGTGTACGGTCGTCTGCGCGTGCCTCAGCGGCGTCGGCCAGGGAGGCTGTGACCTGCTCGATGGCAGGTAATCCCAGGCGAACACCGCGCGGTGTGCCGGTGGTGCCAGAGGTGTAAGTTAGTTTGGCCGTAGCGCCATTTCGTGACCCCCCATTATTCCGGTAGAGGAATAGTTGGGTGTACAGCTTTCCGGCAATATTGATTTTCAGCTCTCTGCCGATTTCAACCAATGTGGCGATTCTTTGTGGATCATCCGTAATAAGGGTATCGATCTGTGCATTCTGAATGGCATGCCGCAGTTGCGTGGTACTGAAAAAAGTGGGGAGTGGTACACTCATGATACCTATTGCCATGGCGGCAAGATCGGCCACGATCCAGGCCGGCGAATTCCCCATGTACAAACCGATCGTGCGGCACCCGGCCAGGGCCGGTATCATCACTGTCGCTTCCGAGTATAGCTGTTGCCAGCTCAGGTTGCCGCTGTCGCTGCCAGAGATAGCCGTCTTTTCAGGCCGGGTTGAAGCATGATACTCAAGTGCCTGAATTATCGTATTCATCTATCTTCAGGTACTCGTATGTTGGTGAATGCTTTTCCGGCCTTGTACGCCTGTTGCAAGATGTCACGCAGGTTCGGGTGGATTGCCATAAGTTGGGTAAAGGCACGAAACCCGAGCCGAAGGTCGCTGCTATAGACTGCGGGATCGCTCTCGTAATACGATCCCCAGTCTTCTGCGAGATCATCCGGCAGACAGTCTGACCGGGCCTCGGCGAGTCGGGTCAGTGGCAGCCCCATACGAGAAAAAGCGTTTCTTAGCCGTGGTACGGCAGTGAATACAACATTGGAAAATCCAGCGCCTGTCAGGAAGGCGGTCAACGTGCCAATCAGCCAACGTGCCTGGCCGATGCTGGCCGGTGCCAGGTTACCAACCTCGACGATCCCACTTCGTTTGGTACACAGGATCTTGTCGGCTGGTTGCTTGAGGTAATGTTCGGAAAACAGCGCTTGCTCATTTGCCCGGCGTACACCCGCGACGGCTGCGTAGCTGCCATCCGGCCGGGTAATGCGTAACAACACGGGGTAGAAGATATCCAGACGCGCGCCATAGGCCCGCGCAAATATGCTGCGGACGAATGCTTCGGTGCAGGCTCGTTGCGGGTGGGCCGGATCTATTAGTGTCAGTTCCAGAGGCACTGCATCTGCATTCGATATGCAGGGGTGTGGCAGGGCTTCTTCCGGTAGTACAGCAAGTTTTTCAGGTGTCGCCAGCATTCCGGTTTCCATTGCAGCTTGATTGGCAACAAGGGTAATCAGTGAAACTTAAGGCAATCTTATGAAAGACTGGATCGGTATCACCTGCGCGTGTTTATATGAACTTCACCAGTTATCGTGGCACTTAAATTTCAGGGAAAATGGGCATTATAGCGGGTATTCAGGTCTGTGATGATTAATAAAATGATTCACTGCTGTCCCGTTAACTGAAACAAAAAAGGCTTAAATCTCAATGAACTGTTACAATATAAGTGCTGGCAAACACTGTAATAGAAGGAGATTTAAGCCTTGGCTCATCATAACACCGTATTTTCACAATTACTCAAATTTATCCCCAGCACGGCACCACCACACGCACAGCAGGTGGCGATGTCAATGCCGAAAACACGTTTCAGGCGCTGCGCCCACGTCATGGCCGCATGATGTTCTGGCGCCGTTTGATCAGTGGTGTTATCCACGCGTTGGGTTTTTCTGCC
>DRJH01000062.1 GCA_011052285.1 Gammaproteobacteria bacterium | reverse complement strand
GCTTCATCACCATACCGGGACCTCCGCCATAAGGGCGATCATCCACAGTGCGATGTACATCACTGGTATAGTCTCTGGGATTCCAGGTACGAACCTGCAGCAACCCTCGCTCGCATGCCCTTCCGGTAATCCCACTCCGGTAAACTGCCTGTACCAACTCAGGGAAAAGCGCGACCACATCAATACGCATTGTCTAACTCACTCGAACAACCGATGTCGGCCTGGAAGGCTGTCCTAAAAATCAGGGTCCCAGTCAACCTTGATCTGCCGGCTTGCCAAATCAATTTCCAGCACGACCGAAGGGATGTAGGGCAACAGTCGCTGTCGTTCACCACTGACAACCAGAACATCATTGGCCCCCGTTTCAAGCAACTCTTTCACCACACCCAGCACCACCTGCTGTTGATTTTGCACCTCCAGACCGATGAGCTGATGCCAGTAATACTCACCATCAGCCAAGCACGGAAACTCACCTGTGGCAACATGGATCTGTCGATTGACAAGTTCCGCCGCCTGATCACGATTCTCACAATGCTGTAGCTGTACCACCAATCCCTTGCCATGGCTACGCCCTGCCAGCACCTCGTAACAAGCCCTGGAATCGACTTCGCTGACCCCTTCCCGGGACAGCCACCAGCTCTTGAAGTCGAATATCTGCTGTGGAGGGCGCATCCACGAACGAACTTTCATCCAACCCCGAACACCAAACAAACCACTGATTTTGCCGACCAGGATGGTCTCGTTCGGCCAGTCTGCTGGCGTTATCATGCCCAGCCGTTGACCTGGCAAATCTAAAAAAATCGGTGAATCAGGCAGCTTTTCGCTGCTGACGCATCAGATTCTGAACCCTTTGTGACGTTTGTGCACCCTGACCCAGCCAATGATTAATCCGATCAAGATTAAGACGCAAGGTCTCTTCCTGCCCACGAGCCACCGGATTGTAGAAACCAACACGTTCGATAAAACGCCCCCCGGCTGCACGCCGGGAGTCTGCTACCACAATGTTATAGAAAGGCCGCTTCTTCGCCCCGCCGCGTGCCAGTCGTATGGTTACCATAGTATTGCCTCGAGAACTTAGTAAAAAATAATAAACCGCCACCGCCCAGACTGTAGTGGCAACAATCAAAGCCGGCAATTCTATCGTTATTTGTTGAAAAAATAAACCTGTACGGAACAAAGATTGTAACTTAATCTACCGGCAAGGATCACAGTGTTACCGTGCAACACGGCACCCCTATCACAAAGTTTCAGCTGCTTCGTTTTGATCCTAGCCTACTGGCAGATGTGCCTCAATGGCGTCGAGAAAACCAAACATATCGACAATAGTTTCATGGGCAGGATCCTTGGTCTTGCCCTTCAAGTCCCCTGTGATAATGCCATCGCCAACGGTATCGATCAACGCCTGCTTAAGCTGACGGGAATATTTCGCCAAAGCACTGTTACTCTCGTCAAGCGCCAGTGCTTCAAGCGCATTCGCCAGAGCAAACAATAAGGCCGAAGAATTGAAATAGGCTACCTTGCCCTGCGAATCCTTATACTGCAGGTACAGATCATGTGCGGTCCCATGCGGTGCTTCAAATAACATGGTGCCGTCTTCACTTTCGATAATGGAACTGGCTGTCGCCAGGCTACCACCGAGAGCCGCGGAAATATCTGAGAAAATGTCCCCATCGAGATTGAGCGTAGGGTACAGGGCGTTTCTGGGCGGATCGACAATCATTTTCTTGAGTTGACTGGATGGGCGCATAATCATAAACGAGGGTGGCGCAGTATTGTCCTTGACCAACTCTACCCGAACTTCAGTAATTACCGTGCTGAACACCTCATCATAGGGCATGTATTCCCGCTTAAGGCCAAAATAGACCTCTTTGTCCTTTTTTGAAGCATCACGAAAAACCTGGCTGACCCAATCCTTGATTGCAGCCCGATCATTAGTCATGAACAATATCGGATCATTTCGCTTTACTTCGCGGGCATGTTTCTCATCACCATCGACAATCACTTTGATGATGCCATCTTCAGCTACAGGCATATTAAAGCTGCCATATTGATCACCACCACCCGCGGCCATTCGGGATATGGAAACATGGTGCTTTCGATCCGGAATACCGTACCTTTTCAGGGAGGTCACGAGTTTTTGCAGCTTGCGACCGGTGGTATTGTCCGGCACACCCCACAAGGCCCGTTGTGGTGGATTGGAAATCATTCGAGCCGCCTGCGCGTCGATAAGCTCATAGTGATACTGCAGGCCTTCGTGCAGAAATTTATCAGCAAATTCCCTGTTGAAAATATCGTCAATAACGGCACGCATCACACCGTCATACCCTGAGATTACGGTATCCTTGAGACCAACATAGGCATCCCGATTTTCGTCAATAGCACGGCAAAAAAATGTTCGTGCCCAGCGCACCACATGCGAGATATCATTGCTTGCCAGTAACCAGGGATCTCCTTTATTGATTTTGCGTCGATGTAACTCGACCGGGTCACCGCTACTACCGACAAATACCAACTTGATGATTCCGGTAGCACTGGATAATTCATTGTGGCTGTCGATATTGCCGCCATCTTCCATGGTATCGACATCGATATCACGCCCGATCCAATGTGGCGGCGTCATGGTCAGGTTGCGAAATTGAATATCTTCGCGAGTGATATTGCCGCTAATGCCTTTGCGGATGGCCCCATTTGGTGATTTTGTTGCCAGTGGGCCAAGTTTGGCTTCCTCAATTTCCGGATGGAGAGACAAGAAGTTATCCAACTGATCGCGGTTCACGGTCATGCCGGCATTTTTTATCCCCACCCGGTGTTCGCGCAGCGCTGCAATGGCCTCAAGTACGACCTTACCATTAGTAACAAGTCGATTTTCTGCCGAAAGATCGATTTCAAGCAACGGTATGTCCAGCCGACTCCTTACAAACTGCTGCAAAATCCGCTCGAAGGCCACCTGCGCCATTTCATCACCATGCAATATCACCAGTGATTTTTTGACTTTGATTTTATTCCCCATATTCTCTCCAACACGACATTCTTCTCACTCCGGCATCAGCAACCTGATCCGGGAGGCTGGACAGACCTCTGTGCTGCAGCATACCACGCAATTACTCCAGGTAGGTCATCAGCCCCATGGACAAAGGATGTACCAGATCCGGGTGACTGGGATAAACGCGCACCTGACAACCGAAATCACCGCTGTCATCGGGCTCGAGTTCTACCGTGAAGACCCCGTCCACCTCGTGTGTCATGGTGATCAGCTGGTGGCGCTTATAAACACCGGAGCGTTTGGGCCGAAATAACAGGACTTCCACAGTCAGATCCTGTACCGAAATACCTTCGCTATATGCTTTGATTCGCAAAGAAAATCGATCACCAAAGTTATGTGAAATACGTGAAGACATATCATTGAGATTTTCCAGACGCACCTTGGGCCAGTATTTTCGAATCTGTTGTTTCCAATCCGACAAGGCTTTGGCCCGGGCAAATCCCCCTGCCGCCAGAGCCGTACCTCGCCTTGAAGCTGGCACGTAAAAACGCGAGGTGTATTCAGAAACCATACGGTCGGTATTGAAGTGAGGAATGCTCGAAATCATGGCACGCTTGGCCATGTACACCCAGGCTTCAGAAAATCCACTTTCATTACGTGTGTAGTAACGAGGTATCACCTCTCTCTCCAACAAGTCATACAGTGAGGCCGCATCATCGACATCACGACGACTGAGGTCCTGTAATTGGCGTTCTCCGCCGATTGCCCAGCCATTATCACCCTGATAGCCTTCCGGCCACCAGCCATCGAGAATACTGAAATTGGGAACACCATTCATCGCCGCCTTCATCCCTGAAGTCCCTGATGCTTCCATGGGCCGAATCGGGTTGTTCATCCATAAATCCACTCCAGAGGTCAGATAACGGGCTAATGAAATATCATAGCCTTCCAGCATCAAAATCCGTCCCGCAAAAGCCGGCTTACGAGAGATTTCATGAATTTTTCGGATCAGATCCTGACCCGGCTGATCGGCTGGATGGGCCTTGCCGGCAAACAGAAAGAGTACCGGCCCAGCCGCGCGCTGCAGGATCTCCAGCAGTCTGTTTTCATCCTGAAACAGCAAAGTGGCACGTTTGTAAGTGGCAAAGCGCCGGGCAAAACCAATGACCAGGTTACGCACATCAAAACAGGCCGTCATTTCCCGGACCCGCTGCATACTTTCCCCATTACGCTCGGTCTGCTGTTCCAATAGTTTACGAACATTTTGCAGTAGCCGCTGCTTGTTGGTCTGATGAATACTCCAGAACAAGTAGTCAGGAATCGTCTTAATTTGTTCCCAAAAGTCGGGATGCAGTAATCTGCTCTGCCATTGCCCACCCAGAAAATCATTGAATGTACTCAGCCATTCCGGCGCCAGCCAGGTACTGACATGTACACCGTTGGTCAAAGACGTAATCGGGTTCTCCGCAGGCTGCAGGTCCGGCCACATCGACTGGCAGATCGTGGAGGACACCTGTCCATGCAACTTCGCTACACCATTGATAAAAGAGGAGCCACGAATAGCCAGTGCGGTCTGGTTAAAACCCTGGTCACCGTGCCCGAAGTCTCCCTGGCCCAATTGGTACAAACGTGCGTGACCGATACGCAACTTGGTTGCGAAGTGACCCATATACTGCTGAAACAGCTCCTGTGAGAAAATATCATGTCCCGCAGGAACCGGTGTGTGAGTTGTGAATACTGTTGCTGCAGCAGTGACTTCCAGTGCCTGCAAAAAATTGAGTTGATCGTTCACAACCAATTCGTGCATCCGTTCGATAATAATAAAGGCTGCATGCCCCTCATTGGCGTGCCAGACTGTTGGCCGAATATCCATGGCACGCAGTGCACGCACCCCCCCTACTCCAAGCACGATCTCCTGGCGGATACGATTTTCCAACCCACCACCATAGAGCTGATCGGTGATTTTTCGGTACTCCTCAGGGTTGGTCGCAACATCTGCATCCAGCAGCAGCATACGGATGGTCCCGGCACGCAGTTGCCAGATATTGATGTCGAGCACACAGTCGGGCATCTCAACCGGCACTTGTACCGGATCCCCGGCGGCATCTTTGACCCGAGTCACACAAAGATCGCTGAAGTCGTTATTATGGTAGGTGGCTATTTGTTGGCCATGCACATTGATGGACTGGGTGAAAAAACCCTGTCGATACAACAAGCCAACCGCAGTAAAAGGCAAACCCAGATCGCTGGCCGATTTACAATGATCTCCCGCTAAAATACCCAGCCCCCCCGAATAAATCGGCAACGATTCGTGCAGACCGAACTCCGCGGAGAAATAGGCAATCGAGTGCGCTTGGGCATCATCAAATACCGCAGAAAACCAGTTGTGGCCATTTTTGAGATAGGAGTCAAAATCAGCCACCACACTATTGTATTGGGCGAGAAATGACCGATCCATGGCAATTTCATCGAAGCGATTCTGGCTCACTCGTTGTAGGAATACCTTGGGATTTTTCCCACACAAATGCCATAACGAAGGATCAATCTGGTAGAACAGGGTACGCGCCCGGCTATTCCAGGAAAACCACAGGTTTTCCGCTATGTCTTGCAATCGCACCAATTCCCCCGGAATTGCCGGCCGAATACGTAAAAAATAGGTTTTACTTTGTTTTTTCACAACGACTCCCGATGAAAATATAATTGAACAAATTTGCGTAGGTTATTTGTAGATCAACACCACGGCCTGAGCGGCGATCCCTTCGCCGCGACCGATAAAACCGAGTTGTTCCGTCGTTGT
>DRJH01000061.1 GCA_011052285.1 Gammaproteobacteria bacterium | reverse complement strand
CTGTGGAGGCGGGGGTTCTTCCGATACCGCCCCTACCACTGATAACCCACCCGCTGACAATAACCCACCCACCACAGTTGTGCCGGAGCTGATAACAGGTGACGCACCAATAGGTGTGGATGCCAGTGCTGCTACTATTGACCGCGTCAGTAAAGAATCAGCCCTGTATTATTCATTCGCAGCGGAAGCTGGCACAAGTTACCGCGTGACGTTGCAGCCAGTATCACGAGACGCCGATATTACTCTACTGGACAATCAAATATTATCAGACCAGTCTATAGTCGGCTTTGCTCAATCAAATGGATCTCTGGCAGATGTATTTTATGACGCGATTGACGACAGAACAGTATACATAGAGGTTAGCACCCTTAACGGCGAGGCAGATTTCAAGCTTTATGTAAACAGATTAAGCACCATATCCACTAAACTGAAAATATTTGTAACGAGTGAAACACACAATGGAAGCCTGGCATCCGATACAACGCTAATTGGCTCAAATGCCATAGAAAAAGCTGATTATATTTGTAGAACTTCCGCCGAGAAGCCGGATGACAAGGAATACAAGGCATTGTTGGTAGATGGCTTATACCGTGATGCGCCGGCGCTTACTGACTGGGTTCTTCAGCCGGATACAACCTACTACAGGATTGATGGTGTAGTGCCAATCGCTACCACTAATTCGGATGCGATTTTTGCTCTGGCATCACAGGGCGGGCGGGGGTCTGACCTTGTTAATGCGGTCGGACTAACAGGCAGACAGGTATGGACTGGTGCGGCTGATGTAGGCGATTTCTTCACATTGTTCTTTTCTAACTGTGGAGGGTGGGCGGCTACAACCGGCAGCAAGGGGGTAATTGGTATTTCTACATCTTCCAGTTCCACAGCTCTCGGCACGACTACAAGTGACTGCAGCAGTGAACATGCGTTCTATTGCGTCCAACAACTGTAAAGCTGACTTCCATCCATGATTACTTTTGTCGCACATAGAGAACTACACGCCTGATACGTAAGTAATTATAGTTATTTTATCCGGGAAAACTGCCTTTGGAACCGTGCCGCGCTTCGTTCCTGGCGGTCTTCTTGTATAATGGACTCTAGAAACGCTTACCACTACTGACCAAGGCATCACCCCGAGTTACAGCATGCAATGGATGTAACTGAGCGCTAGTAACTCCAAAATAATAAGACGATACACTCGTCCAATCCCAGGGAGGAAATCATCCATGAAAATATTCATAGCAACACTACTTATCCTCGCCTCACTACAAGCGAGGTCAGAAGACGTTTACGTTGATCCGGACTGTGCAACCAATGGCAACGGAAGCACCCAGAACTGTTCAGACGGTGCAAACGGCCCCAGAAACAGCTGGGTCGGGATCACGTACGTACCTGGAAATGCTTACCTTGGCAAAGGTGGTGCCACTGCAAGCTATGATTCTTGTAATTTCTTAATCAAAGCGGACGGAACGGATGCCTTTAACCAGATCACTCTCGGATCATTCGGTACTGGGCAGCACTCAATTGTTTGTGCGTCAGGATACGTTTTCGGCGAAACACAACACTCCTGGATCACAATCGATAATCTCGATCTTACCGCGACCACGGGCCAGTGCCTTTTCCTGCAGGGCAGCAATAATATCACGGTTAAGAATGTCACATTCAGAAACTGCGGAGTGTTTGGCATTGGCCTGGGTGGCAACAGCGTATCGCTTGATCACGACAATCTAACCATTGCCCAAAACACATTTTTACGAACAGGAGGTTCTGCGATCTCAGGCAAACCCGCGCTCGCGAATACCCAGGAATGGGCCAACATCCGGATCACTGGAAACACGTTTCAGTCGGGAGTCGGCAGCGGCAGCGACCCTTATGCGGTTCCAGCCATCAGTTTGGTTCAGGTCTCAGACCGTGGGGCAGGCGTACAGAATACAATCTCCAACCTCGAGATCGACAACAATACGTTCCTCGGCGTTAACTATACACAAGAGTTTCCTTCATTTCTGATCCTCTTATCAAGAACCCCGTTCCCTGCCAACCCCGGCCGTTCGGCGGACCATTCAAACTGCGTGCGCCAGTATTCGATATACGGGACTTACATTCATGACAATACCGCCACCAATATTGGTGGTGGTATCGGCGTCCATTTTTCCGTGGGCTCCCGTATTACGGGAAACCGGCTGACCAATTTCCGAGCGACCACGGTTATCGGCCTGTTCTATTCGGAACACATGTATACCGGTGAAAATGTCATCGACGAGATCGCCACCGGCGCTTTCGCGAAATACTGGGATGGCTTAGGGATCGATTACGATTACTGCACTCGCAATGGTATAATCGCGCACAACCATATCTCCAATGCGCGTGGCAGCGATGTGGCCAACGAAGACTGGAATGGCCAGGGGATCGCGGTATTTGCCGCGGACACACACTGGATTTATTCAAACGTGCTGGTGAATAACCGCTTCGGCGTCCTCTTTGGCAACGACATCCTGACCAAAAACTACCGCCCAAACCACGTGTTTAACAACACCATTATAAATTCCCTACGCGACGGCATCAGCACGCGCATTACAACCACTCAGGAGAATCTTATATACAACAACATCATCGCCTTCAGCCAGCGGTACGGACTGCGGGCCGATGGCCGGACTGAACAGCAACTATCGAACAACCTGTTTTTCGGCAATGCGGTATCCGATATCGTTTCCAACGAAACCGGAACCGGAACCGTCAACCAGGATCCCGGCCTGATCGGTGGCAACACCGTGAACGCCTTCCGCATACTCACCGGGTCTCCTGCGTATCGCTCAGGCATCCCTGTCAGCGAACTGTATACCGACTTTGACGGTCAGGCGAGACCGGTGCCGCCAAGCATCGGTGCGTTCGAGCCTGTGTTGTAGTAACTTTGGCTTGCACCCGGCTTCACTGCGACACAGCAGGTGCCGCCCCCAACTCCCTGTACAGGTTTTCCAGCTGCGGGATAACCTTCTCTGCGCTGAAGTTATGAACCACTTTCTCCCTGGCGGCG
>DRJH01000060.1 GCA_011052285.1 Gammaproteobacteria bacterium | reverse complement strand
TGTAAAAAGGGGCTCTGACCCCTTTTTAAAGCTTCCGGTTCGGATTTTCTCCTGAATATATAGCAACGATTTTTCGTCTATACTGGAAGGCATCTAATGTGATGCCTGGGTCAATTACCATCAGTGTGTGGGAGGGTTTGGACGGTTGAGACAGCAAACAGTGCTGGACCTGCTGGCCAGTGCAGACACAATTGAAGAGAACATGCAGATCGCTGCGGTGGCCCTGTGTGAAGTGCTGGGTGCATTTGGTGCCGGTGTGGCTGTGCTTTCAGCCGACGCTGTTGAAGCACACATACTGGCTTTTCAGCTACATGGTAAACGTGCGGATGTCACAGACTATCGTCTGCTAAATACCCCCTGTGCCGACGTCTACTTCAATGAAGATGGGGGTAAAGAGTGTTACATCGACCGTGATGTCTGTGGTCTTTTTCCTGAGGATCAGTTATTGCAGCAACTTGGTGCGGAATCGTACTGGGGCCGACCCTTGCTGGATCATCTGCAGTGTCCGATTGGGCATGTCTTTGCTATAGGACATAAACGCTTGCAATTAGCTGAAAATGATGGATTGATTGATGCAATATCAGCCCGGGTACAAAGAGAACTGCAATCCTGGAAGGATAGTGGGCAACAGCTACAACAGCAGCAATTCTGGCAACAGGCCATTGAAAATATGCCCTATGGTGCCGCCTGCTTTGTCTTGGGAGGGCAGCCCTTGTGGATGAATCTGGCCGCAGCACAACTGTTAGGTTATGAGTCCGTGGCCGCTAGCATGAAAATGCAGTTGCAACAACATCTGAGCGGTGAGGATGTCAAGAGGATTGTAGAGTATCAGCGAGCACGAGCTGCCGGCAAGCGGGCACCGGGGCAGTATCGTCTGAAAATCCGCACCTTACAGGGCCAGGTTCGAGATCTGCAGATGACGGTGAGTAAAATTGACTGGCATGGTAGTCCCGCTTTTTTGTGTCTAATTGGGGATATTACCGAGTTGGTATCCACTGAAAGGCGACTGGAGTATTATCGCCAGACCGTGTCGGCCTCCCCGGATCTGATTTATTTTATGGATCAGGACTATATTATCCGTGCTGCGAATCACAAACTGGCCGAGGCCTTGGATCTTGATTCTGCTGCAGAACTGATCGATCAACCCGTGGCACAGGTTTTCTCCTCGCCAATGCGTAATGCGCGACTTTATGATTCCTACCACCAGGCTCTCGAAGGCAAAACCGTAGCTTGGGAGGATTGGCGCCAACTTCCCGTCCTGGGTCGGCGTTATCTCGAGGTCAAGATGGCGCCCTATATCAATGTCGAGGGTGAAGTCGAAGGTGTTTCCGTGGTTTCGCATGATATTACCCGTCGTCTGCGCAATCAGGAATTGCTGGCGGAACGTGAACGTTATCTTGCTTCACTGTTGAGCAGTTTGCCTGGAATGGCCTATCGTTCCCAGGATGCTCGTCGGGAGCAGATGTATTTTGTCAGCGCCGGTTGTGAGGCGATTTGTGGTTATAGCCCGGATGTTTTACAAGGTGAGCAGGGTCGGCACTGGTCATCCCTTATCGTAGATGAAGAACGACAGGGTGTTAACGAAGAAATGAACGAAGCCTTATCAGTGGGGAAACCCTTTGCGCTCAGTTACCGGATCATCCATGAAGATGGCAGTGAGCGGCAGATTTGTGAAAGGGGGACGGGGGTCTGGAATACAGGTGGTGAACTGATGGGTGTTGAAGGGTTTATCCGTGATATTACTGATGCTCACAAAATGTCACAGTCCTTGAGCTATCAGGCTACCCATGATTTTTTAACCCGAATCATCAATCGACGTGAATTTTCCCGCGTCCTTGATGAATTATTGGCAGACCCGGAATCGCGGTCCAATGGGATTTGTACCTGTTACCTGGACCTGGATGAATTCAAAATCGTTAATGATACTGCCGGGCATTCTGCCGGTGATAAGCTGCTCGAATCATTGTGTGGGGTGTTGGCAGGCCAGCTGCGCCAGGATGATGTGCTGGGTCGTTTGGGCGGTGATGAATTTGGTGTGATTATCCGAGGTTGTTCTTCCGAAGCTGCCTTGCAGGTGGCAGAAAAATTACGGCATGCAGTATCCAGGTTTCGTTTTTTGTGGGCTGAATCAGTATTTTCAATCGGGGTTAGCATCGGTTTGGTGTCGGTAACAGATGACATGAAAACCGTCGAAGATGTGCTGCGTATTGCCGATGGCGCCTGTTTATTGGCCAAGGAAAAAGGCCGCAACCAGGTGTATGTTGCCGACCAGAAAAGTCGGGAGATGGAATTACGCCAAGATGAAATGAACTGGTCATTGCGGATTAACCAGGCCCTCGACCATGATGGTTTTCTACTCTATGCCCAGCCCATTGTTGCCGCCAATAAGCCATCTGGAAAGCATCATTTCGAGGTTCTGCTGCGTATGCAGATTGAAGATCGGGTTATTGCTCCCGGGCTGTTTTTGCCTGCAGCAGAACGTTACCATCTGGCTCGACGTATCGATATGTGGGTGATAGAGCATGCCTTGGGTTTCTTTGCCGAACATCCGGAAAGTTTGCATAGTTTGAGACTGTGCATGATTAATCTCTCTGGTCTGTCATTGAGTAATCCATTGCTGGCCGAGGAAATTCTGGAGTGGTTGGATAAGTGTCGGGTGCCGGCTTCGAAAATAGGTTTTGAAATTACCGAGACGGCGGCGATTTCCGAGCTCGACCATGCGGTGCACTTTATTAAAACTGTGCAAGCACGGGGCTGCCAGGTTGCTCTGGATGACTTTGGCAGCGGCTTGTCTTCATTTGCCTATCTGCGTTACCTGCCGGTCGATATTGTCAAAATCGATGGGGCTATCGTTCGTGAATGTGCGCATGATTCCATGAGCCGTGGTATTGTAAAGTCGGTCCACGATATTGCTCTGCTCGGTGGCATGAGAACCGTTGCTGAATTTGTTGAAAATGAGGCGATTATCAAGATTGTTAGAGAGATCGGGATTGATTATCTACAGGGCTACGCGATCGGCAAGCCACTGCCATTGGCCGCCCTGATGAACGCGGCGTAGTAACGGGAACTCACAGGAGCTGGGGTTCTCTATTCCCGGACAGCCTCTTAGGGCCCCTATCCCTGAGCCTGATCGAGTTGCTGCAACAGGCAGTCGCGTGCCTGGTTAACCCGCGAGGCGAGATAAGACGAGCCGCCATGGTCTGGGTGCAGTTTTTGCACCAATCGACGATGGGCCAGAACAATGGCTTCGCGGTCTGCATCTGGTGTTAGACCAAGCACTTCATAGGCGGTCTGCACAGTAATTTCAGTACTCTGGGAGTGAGAGCGTTCGTTGCCCTCAGGTGCCCAGTCTTCTCCGAAGCGGCGCTTGAGATACGTCGTAAGTAGTTCTACCGATTCGGAATCAGTGTTGATTTCTTGCAACAATGCCAGCAAGTCGGATTGCTGCAATTGATCAAGCTCACGACCGGCAAAGTGGCCCTCGCGTACCTTTCCAGACAGATCACCACTGTCATGATCGAGCTGCATATGCAAAAAGCGACTGTCAAAGGTTGAGACCTGATCGCTTGCAGTACGGCTTGTAGCGCTGGAAAAGGTGGAGGCATGCAAAGACTTGAGAAATTGCCATGAGCGCAACAAGGTAAGAATCCGCTGACCGGCAGCCATGGCGCCGCCGAGCAGGGCAAACAGCCAGGGCAGGCGGCCGGTGGCTACCAGAATCAGCAGGGCTGCAGCACCGCCATACAGGACCAGCTGGCGCAGAAACTGGCTGCGCTGTGCTGGTGTAGCACGCGCACCATACCAGTTTGCGAATACCATGATCACAACCAGTAGCAGTAAGGCCAGAAACAATCGAATGATCATTTTCGGGGTTGTCTGTCGAGTGTGGTGGAAATGGTGTGGTTTTCCGCAGTTTCTATCGGTAGTTGAAAAAAGCAGTTCATGTCCGAATTATCGCACTGCCCGGGTAAAATTGGCAGTGTGAATACGTAGGAAGCTGTCCCACCAGTGCTGGGGCATGAAAAGGAGATCAAGCTTTTTGATCTGTTATTGGAGCCACTGCGGTGGATCCGATAACACTGACGAGAGCGGCAAAGGACTATCTTGACATGGAACCGGCATGTGCCCTCAGTTCCTGGATAACCGTGCTTCACTACAACAGAAAATCGGAGAGAAGAAAAATACTGTAAATACAGTATTTTTGGAGGTTATTGATGGTCTGTGATAATCTATTAAAATGGTACCGAGGAGAGGACTTGAACCTCCACGGGGTTGCCCCCACTAGCACCTGAAGCTAGCGCGTCTACCAATTCCGCCACCTCGGCACAGTGCTTTGTGGTCAGCCTTGCGGGCCACCACAGGATGCGCAAATTTACAGATCTGATGATGGGATGTCAATGAGAAAACAGAAAAAAACAAAGGCTGACGACATGATCGTCCAGGCACGAACCGGGATTTTGGATGAACAGGAGCGTCGTATTCTCGACACGCTGATTCGAGCGGGCAAGCCACTGACACCTGAGGAACTCGAGGCCTTGTTGAGTGTTGCTGGTAGAAGAGATCAACGGGAATTGCTGCGGCAGTTACGACATCTGCAGAAGTTGGGTCGGCTGATGATGAATCGCTCTGGCCGCTACGTGTTGCCGGAAAAAGCCGATATGATTACCGGCAGGGTGATCGGACACAGTGATGGTTTCGGTTTTATTAAATCGCAGACGGGGGGAGACGATCTGTTGTTGCCAGCCAGGGAGATGCGTCGGGTACTGCACGATGACAAGGTTCTGGTAAAACAAATCGGCCTTGATCGCCGTGGCAGAGGGGTGGCAACGGTGGTTGAGCTTGTGGCTGAGGATGACGGGGTCACGGCAAACCGCAAAATCGTGGGTCGTTTGTATAAAAGTCACCGAAATCTTTATGTTGCCCCGGAAGATCCGCGCTATTCACGTGATATTGAGGCGCTTGAAGATATCACCAGTGGTGCTGAGCAAGGACAGGTGGTAGTGATTGAAGTGACCCGGCACCCACTTGAACACCGCCAGATCGCAGGTCGAATTGTCGAAATACTGGGTCGGCATATGGCGCCAGGAATGGAAATTGAGGTGGCCATCCGCAAGCACGATTTGCCACACCAATGGCCAGTGTCAGTATTGGCTGAGGCGGACAAAATCCCACGGCAAGTGCGAGCCTATGATGTGCGTAAGCGCCGGGATCTTCGAAAGCTGGCCTTTGTCACCATTGATGGCGCAGATGCCCGTGATTTTGATGATGCCGTTTATTGCGAGCGCAGTGGTAAGGGGTGGACCTTATGGGTGGCGATTGCCGATGTGGCGCACTATGTCAGCACCGAGTCAGCGCTTGATCACCAGGCGCTGGAGCGTGGCAATTCCATTTATTTTCCGAATCGGGTCATCCCGATGTTGCCTGAAGCCTTGTCCAATGGAATTTGTTCGCTGAATCCGGATGTGGATCGACTCTGTATGTGTTGTGAAATGCAGATTGGGCCCAGAGGTGCCATCAAATCCTGGCATTTCTATAACGGGGTATTACGCTCCAGAGCGCGTTTAACCTACTCAAAAGTGGCGGCAGCACTAACAAATAATGATGCCGGTCTGCTGGGTCAGGCGAGTCCGTTGTTACCCCATCTGCAGCAACTTGAGCGATTGTTTCACGCTTTTCTCAAAGCTCGGAAACGCCGCGGTGCAATTGACCTGGATTTACCAGAGACTCGAATTTTCTATAACGCAGAGCGCAAGATTGATCGTATCGAAGCCTCGGTACGTAATGACGCACATCGTATTATCGAGGAATGTATGCTGGCGGCCAACGTCTGTGCAGCCCAGTTTGTTACAAGCCATAGGGCTTGCGGATTATTCCGGGTTCATCCGGGGCCTAAGCCTGAGAGGCTGGCTGATTTGCGGGCCTTTCTGGGTCAGTTCGGGGTTCAACTGGGTGGCGGCGACAAACCACAGGGCCACGAGTACCAACGGGTGATTGAACAACTGCCAGATGAGCCGGCCAAAAGACGACTGGTCCAGACCATGCTGCTACGGAGCATGAGTCAGGCTGTCTATAGTGAGCACAATGATGGCCATTTTGCCTTGACGTACCCAGGCTACGCACATTTCACTTCACCGATTCGCCGTTATCCTGACCTGGTGTTGCATCGAGTGATTAAGCAGATTCTGTCGCGACGGGTTATTCCGGTGGATACGCCACAACGGGAAGCCATGCACTCAATGGCGGTACATTGTTCTACGACCGAGCGACGCGCCGAAGAAGCCAGTCGAGAGGTGATTCAGTGGCTTAAGGCCGAATATATGCAAGACCGGATAGGTGAAGAATTTAGTGCTACGGTCACTACGGTAACCGGTTTTGGCATATTTGTTGAGCTCAAAGCCTTGTTTGTAGAGGGGTTGGTGCATATTACCGAATTGGGGAATGACTATTTTCATTTTGATCCACTGGCGCATCGACTCAGTGGTGAACGCAGTGGTCAACGTTTTACCGTGGGTGATGCGGTGCGGGTGCGCCTGATCAGAGTCAGCCTGGAAGATGCTAAAATTGATTTCAGCCTGGTTTCCAGACGTTCCTTACAGGGTAATAAAAGGCAGAAACGACGTGCGAAAAAATAAAAAGAAGCAACACCGACAGGCTGCTTTACTGGTTGTCACCGGAGTGCATCCGGTGCGTCACTTGCTGCAGTCGAGACCACAGGATGTAGTTTGTCTGTATGTGCAATCAGAAGCCAGTCATCGGTTGCGCACACTGATTCAGCTGGCCCAGGCGATAGGGATTCCGATAGATCGGGTTTCTTGTGAGGAACTGGATAAGCGTGCAGCCGGGGTGTTGCATCAGGGTGTGGTCGCCGAGCGCAAAAACCCTCGGCCCGAAACCGAGCAGGATCTCAAATCCAGTCTGACTGCGCAGATTGATGAAGGGGTAAAGGTGGGTGGGATCTATTTGGCTCTGGATGGTGTACAGGATCCACACAATCTGGGTGCCTGTATTCGTACTGCCGAGGGTGCAGGTGTTGCTGGTGTGGTTTTCCCGCGTGACCATGCCAGTCAAGTTACTGCAGTGGTGCGCAAGGTCGCGGCCGGTGCTGCTGAAACCGTGCCGCTATATCGGGTCACAAACTTAGTTCGTTCTCTGGAAATTCTCAAACAAGCTGGTTTCTGGATCATCGGTTTGGATGACCATGCAGAACAGTCGTTGTTCACTGCTGATCTATCTGGGCCGTTGGTGTTGGTGTTGGGTGCCGAAGGCAGTGGATTACGGCAACTGACGCAAAGAGCTTGTGATTATCTGGTTTCGATTCCCATGCAGGGCGAGGTGAGTAGTCTGAATGTGTCGGTTGCTACCGGTATTTGTTTATTCGAGGCAGTTCGGCAACGAAAATAGCAACAAAAAAGGGGTCAGAGCCCTTTTTGTATTATATACTATTGATTTATAACAGTTTATTTTATAAAAAGGGCTCTGACCCCTTTTTGTCCTATTAAATCCATGGTATTTTGATGAACTTTTTGGGGGATGGATAGTCCTATTTCCAGCAAGACCGTTGTGAACTGTGCCGCAGTTGCCGGTCGATATAATGTGGTGAAGTATCAACAAAGTGGAGTTTCTACACCGCACACCATGGGGGAGCAGGGTGAACGAAGTTTCATTAACAGACTTCCTTATTACCATAGCACAGTGGGGGTAGTTTGGCATCAGACCTGGGGTATGATGCTGTTGATTCCCCTGATGTTCGGTCTGGGAAAAATTTTGATCAATCATTTTATCCGCGGGAAATATATGCCGAATTTATAAAAACACCCGGTTTGTTGATCTTCTTGATTGATTTTTTGGT
>DRJH01000059.1 GCA_011052285.1 Gammaproteobacteria bacterium | reverse complement strand
CCGTTACTGCAAACCACCCTGCTGTCTGCTCCTCCTGGTGTCAGGATTTCGGGTAAACTGTCAAAAAATGGGGTTTCCCTGGCCATGCGACATGCACAGTTTCTTGTTTTACCCAACTACTCATGATTCCTTCGGTCAATATTCTGGGAACCCTGGTATCGGCTGTTAATCCCAGGCTTGCCATTGCCGCGATTTGTCACTGGATTGAGACCAGTACCAAAGCCTATGTTTGCGTTCGTGATGTGCATGGCATCATCCGCTCCCTCCATGACCCGAAATTCAAGAAAATTCAGAACCAGGCAGGCCTGTGCATTCCAGACGGGATGCCCACCGTTCTGGTCGGAAGATATTACGGGCACACTACGATGTCCCAAATTCGCGGCGCTGATTTGATGAATCAACTTTCAGAAGTTTCTGTCAACAAATCCTTCCGGCATTTCTACTACGGTGGCAAACCCGGGGTAGCAGATCTTCTTAAACATCGCATGCAACAGAGATTTCCCGGCTTGCAGGTAGTGGGAACCTATTCTCCCCCTTTTCGTCCACTCTCAGCACAACAAAAAGCCGATTTTATCACCAGGATCGAGGAGCTGGCACCAGACATTATCTGGGTTGGACTCAGCACCCCAAAGCAAGAATACTGGATGGCAGAATATCTTGAGTTACTAAACGCTAAGCTACTGATTGGTGTGGGAGCCGCTTTTGATTTTCATGCCGGGTTGGTCAAAGAGGCACCGAAGTGGATGCAGCAGTCCGGTTTTGAATGGTTGTTCAGACTTTACTCGGAGCCACGCAGGCTGTGGAAGCGTTATTTTGTTGTTATTCCACTTTTCCTGTTTCATCTACTCTGCCAGTTATCCGGGCTACGCAAATACAGCCCCTGATATGCTATTAAATTATTCATTTTCGACCCCAAACAATTTGCATATTGTACTAGCGCCGTTACTGCTGCAGGAAATTTTGCAATGAACCAAACCAAACATGCTGACGAAGGCCTGTTTTATGGCTTTCTGGCGCTCCTTTACTGGCTCCCTTTACCCCTAGGCAGCAACAGGGGCTTTGCTATCATGATTTTTGTGCTTGCGGTCTGCCTGCTAACCCTGTTGTGGTTGATTCTTTTCTGGAAAAATAGGGTTCATATTCCCTCGGCTTTCAGGCATAGCTGGCCTTTGCAAATTCTCTTATTTTTATTTCTTGGCTACATTTTTACGCAGCTACTCCCATTACCACCATCCTGGGTCGCCGTCCTGTCGCCGAAATCTATTGCCCACTGGAACTCAATACATATCTTTCAACAAGCCAGGTTTCAACAAGCCAGGACCTCCGCTTACCTCTCACTCTCACCTGACGACACATTATGGTTTCTTCTGAAGAGTGTTAGCTATGTCCTGTTTTTTAACCTGACATTATTACTGGTGCGCAGCCATTCACGGATACGCCTACTACTCTTGACGCTGGTGATCAGTGGAACCCTGCAGGCGATCTATGGGAGCCTGATGGTGTTATCAGGCATGGAATTTGGATTCTTTGTGAAAAAAGTTGCTTATTTGGGTTCAGCAACAGGGACCTTTGTTAATCGTAATCATCTGGCTGGTTATCTGGAAATGTGCTTGGCCGCTGGCATTGGCCTACTGATCATGAGCCTTGACCAACATAACAGTACCAACTGGCGTCAGCGTTTTGCTAATTTGGTACGCTTACTACTAAGTCCAAAAATCAAGATTCGAGTCGCCCTGGCGTTTATGGTCATCGGCCTGGTCATTACCCATTCGAGAATGGGTAATAGCGCCTTTTTCATCAGCCTCATTGTTACCGGAATCCTCTGGATGTTACTTTCCGGACAACGTCCTGGCAAACCTGTACTACTACTACTGGCCAGTCTTTTTGTTGTTGACCTCTTCATTGTCGGTAGTTGGTTTGGTGTTGATAAAGTGGTGCAGCGTATCGAAAATACCCGGGCCAGCGATGAAACTCGTGATGAGGTGGTTCGTGACAGTATGGTCTATACGCAAAATTTTCGTCTAACAGGCAGCGGTGGCGGGACATTTGCAAGCGTGTATCCCATCTTCAGACAAGCGGATGTTAAAGGTTTCTATGATCACGCCCACAATGACTATCTGGAGTTTCTGCTCGAAACCGGAATCATCGGCGTCGCCTTGTTAGGTATCTTTACCGCCAGTAGTGTTCTTGCTGCCTTGCTCGCCATCCGCAAGAGACACAGCACCGTAATGCGCGGAACCGGCTTTGCCGCAACCATGGGGTTGATCGCGATCCTGATTCATTCCCTAGTGGATTTTAATCTACAAATTCCCGCCAATGCTGCATTATTCATGGTCTTTTTAGCCCTATCCTGGATTGCTTTATTTCTCGGTCACCATCAACGCTTACAAAAATCATCCACTTCCTGAATTCCCTTGACTCGATAGCACAGATAAATCGTAAGATTATAGCGTTTGACCACGTCAATCAGGCTGTCCGGGTCAATTTTGACCAATCGGCCAATCTGTTTTTTCAGGCTTTTTCGCTCCTCGGCATTGAGCTCCGACAAATAACCAAAATAAATTTGTACCCCGCCTAGTAGTACTGCGGGTTCATAACGTCCCAGCTCATCCAATTTCCTCATCGCGGTATGAAACAGCGCATCCCGCTGGCCAAGCTTGTCCTTGACGATCGCATAGGAAAGCCAGCCGTAGACATAGGCTGGACGTTGGCGTATGGAGCGCGTGTATAGCGTAAGTGCCTGTTGCAACGCTTTGTTACGAGCCAATCCAGATGTCTCAGATGCGGCTTTCCAAAGAAATAGATCCCCGCCGAGCAGCAACAGGGAGGGACTGGAGGCGTGCCAATAGCTGGCCTTATCAAAAAAAGAATTAGCCTTCTGCCATTGATGGTCTGCGGGCATTTTTCCAGTCTGGTCCCAGCTGTCTATATACACCTGCAAAAAATATTGATTAACCGAAGCCATTCCCAGCCTTACCACAATATAACCGGTTATCAGCAAGAGGATCAATACAGACAGCAACAGCACTTTTTTAATCGGCGTAGACATCTGAGAGAAAATCCCTGTTACCCACTACGGGCTAAAATGTACTGCACTGATCGCTGCAGGCGTTTCCTGGAAAAGCCTCGCCGCTACCTCTTCTCCAGAGTGCTGACAAACCACATTGAATGCTGCTTGTAATCGTGGCGGTCTATGCACCACATTGTGCGCATCGGTTGCCACCACATCAACCCAGCCACGCTCCAACATTTCCAATGACCGTTTTTTTGCATAGGGTCCAAATCCTCCGGTTATGGAGCGCGCAGTCACTTGCAGCATTGCACCTGCCTCCCGGATCGGTTGTATTTTTTCCAGATGGGTCAAAACGGCTTTATTTCGTTCAGGATGAGCAACCAATGGCCTGATATTTTGTGACAAAAGATGTTCAATAAATTTTTCAGTACCCGGCAAAATGATTGAATGAGGAAATTCCAGAAGCAGGATTTTATAGCCGCCTAACTCACCCAGAAACGGGATTTTATCGCTGGCGATCATAGCTAAAATTTGTGGGTCGATTCGAACCTCGGCAGCAAAGGCTATACGTAGTGGGATGTTACGTACTCGCAATGCCCGGTGGAGGACATCGAAAGCGTCCTGGATCGAGTACACGTCATTATCATAACGATTTAAGTGAATATGCGGCGTGATTACCGAGTGGGAAATACCATCTTCGACCGCGATATCAACGAGCTTCAGCGCATCCTCAAGATTGGCCGCACCATCGTCAATGCCCGGCAATAGGTGGCTATGTAAATCAATCATCAAGGCCCGCCAGCGGTAGTTAGTTTAAAGTCACTATCGAGATGTGTCTAGGGTCACACCATGTGCAACATAACATAGTCAGCCGGAGCGCCAAAAACCTCTATTTTATACCGATCAGTACACTCTCCAGTGTAGGGTATTGTCAATCGTGATGATAGCCCTCATAGGAGCCGTAGTACCCGTAATTATAATTATAATAGCCTTTGTCGCTCTTACCCTGATCATGCGGAATATCATTGAGTATACCGCCGATAATATTGGATCCAGTGCGGCGTAAGCGCTTGATCCCTTCCCGGATAGCCGGAATGGGTGTTGATTCAGATTTCACTACATAGATCACACCACTCGATTTACTGGCCACTACCAAAGAATCACTTACTGCCAGCGTTGGTGCGGTATCAATCACGATGGTGTCGAAGACTTTGCTGAACGTCTCCAACATTGCGCCAAAACGCCTGGAAGAAAGCAGTGCAACCGGATTGGGAGGAATTATCCCGGAGGGGATAACGTGAATATTTCTGTCATCTATCCGGTGAATACATTTACTGATTGTTGCCATACCTGCTATATACTCGGATAATCCCGGTGCCTGGGGATCTATACCCCATGCTTTTGCAACTGTCGGGCGACGCATGTCAGCATCAACCAACAAGACTTTGGTAAACTCAGCCAGCGCGCTGGCAAGATTACCGGAGATGGAACTTTTCCCTTCCCCAGGTACCGATGAAGTAACCATAATCACTTTATAAGGGTTATCCAGGCTGGACAACAGAATCCCGGCGCGTATCGTCCTGATTGACTCCGCATAGTAAGACTGCTGATGTTCCTTCATATAATCCAAGGGACTTTCACCTGCTTTAGCCTTTAATTTCAGGTGCGGTAACGTTCCTAACTCAATCATTTGCAGGCGACCCTCTAGATCACCGGTACGTCGCAGGGTATTATCAAGGTGCTCGTGCAGGAAGGCGACGAAAATACCGAAAAAAAGTCCCAAAGTTGTCGCAATAGCAATGATCAATCCTTTTTTTGGCTTGATCGGATTGAATCCCGGGACTGCCGGGTCGGCAATTCTGGCACTAGGTTTGATCAGGCCGGCCTGCTTGGTTTCTTTGGAACGATTTAAAAATAACTCAAACAGCTTTTTGTTTGCAGCCACATCCCGCATTAGCACACCGAGTTGATAACTTTTTCGACTGGTGGACTGAATCGTCTTTTTGGCAGAATTGATTGCCGACAGCAGAGACTGTTCACTGCTTTTGGCCAGCTGATAGCTTTTCTGAATACTTTCCAATACGACCCTGACTCGCTTATCGACAGCGATCTTTGTTGCCTTGAGATCAGCTTTGGCCTGGATTAATTTTGGGTGTTTGGGTCCATAGCGCTTGCTAAGTGTCTGTACTTCCCGTTGAGACGCCTCCTTAGCCTGCTTCAATCGCCCAAGCAGGGTGTCATTTAAAACCGCAGGCAAGGTACTTAACTTCTCTATCGACCCCCCTTTGAGAGCTCTAACCTGACGTAGCGCTGTTTCAGCCTCTACCCGTTGTTGCCGGGTCAATATTAATTTTGTTTGCAATTCCTGTAACTGCCTGGAATCGATCGCACCAACATCATTCGATTCGAGCAATCCCTGCTTCTCACGATATTTCTGTAATGCGACTTCTGACACCTGTAATTTCTGTTTCAGAGTTTTCAGTCGACCATCCAACCAGGTAGACGCCAGACTGGTCAGTTGCAACTTGGCATCCATATCATTTTCGATATAGGTCTGGGCCAATGTATTTACGATTTGTGCTGCAAGCTTTCGATCTTTCGCCTCAAAACTGATTGTAACCAACTGACTGGAATTGATCGGTGTGACTTGAATTCGCCTGGTGACTTCATTAATCGTCTGTTCGTAGGACCGGTCCGCACTAGGTGCCGTTTGGGCAAAAAATGAAGCCGGCAGCCAGCTCGGTAGCCAGCTACGCCAGTCAAAATTAATCTTCGGCTTTTGATTTTCGATAAATTCTGGATTCTTTGTTAACTGTAATTTGTTAACGACCTGTTCAACCAGTTTTCTGAATTTAAGCAATTCGTACTGGGTGCGAAAATAATCATTTCCGCCAAGGCCGTAGACTTCTTTTATGGAGACGATAT
>DRJH01000058.1 GCA_011052285.1 Gammaproteobacteria bacterium | reverse complement strand
TCGCTCCATCAAGTCAAGCAATCGCAACGTCTTATATCTCGTGGCCCCCTCTTGTCCGGCCTCAAGCAATCTAAACATTGGGCGAAACTTAGCTTGCTCTCGACTTTTGCTATACCAAACGAGGTAATTGCAGGTGTTATCTAAAAACTGCGAACCCAATCCAACAGACGTTTTGAACGAAATTACGCTGATGAAGTTCTCCTCTCCAAATACCTCATCCATTAGCACCCGCACCCGATGCACATTCTCATCCCCAATCTGCACAAAAATCGAACCGGAGTCGGTCAGTAGATCCCGGCACACGGTCAACCGATCCCGCAAGTAAGTCAGATACGAATGAATCCCGTCCCGCCAGGTATCCCGAAATGCCTTGACCTGTTCCGGTTCGCGTGTAATGTGATCCACCTTACCATCCTTCACATCCCGGCTGGTGGTGGACCACTGAAAATTGGAATTGAACTTGATGCCATAAGGCGGATCGAGATAAATACACTGCACCTTGCCGCGCAATCCTTCCCGTTCGGCCAGCGAGGCCATTACTTGCAGACTGTCACCGAGAATCATACGGTTGGTCCAGTTAGCATCGTGCTGGTAGAACTCGGTCTTGGTGCCCTCGTCCGGCACGCCGTTGAAATCGGCAAAGAGGTCTGCCTGAGGTTCTGCCGCCACGTCGTCGGACTCGGTACGGCGCAGCAGATCATCGATCAATACCTTGGGGTGGACCTTCTCCTGGATATATAGTGGTGGAGCATGAACGACGAGGTCTGACCAGTCCTGTTCATCCTTGCCACGCCAAACAAGCTGCGGGTCCAGATCCCTGTTTCTGCGTTCATACGCCACACGTATCGGGCTTTGTTCACCCTTCTGCATCACCGAGTGGTATTCGGCGGTAGGGATGTTTTTGCGTGACGCCTCGTCGTGGGTTAGGGTTTCGACGCTCTTCCTGGTTTGCTTCCTGGCCATATCTATACCTGTTGTCTTCTCTGTTTCATAACTCTTTTGTTACGTTCCCATCCGGGTTTTCCGCCTGTTGCGCCATGATGAGTCTGCGTTCCCGTTGTAGCTCCTGCCTGAGCTCTTCTTCACTGGGTAGATAAGGCAAGTATTTTGAGGCGAACAATTGTTTGCTGTCCGCCAAGACGGAGTATTTGGCGACGGCTTCGCTCTTTTCGCTGCATAGAATTAATCCGATGGAGGGGTTGTCGTCTTCACCCCTGCGTTGTTCATCGTAGATGCGCACGTAGGTATCCATTTGTCCCACGTCCTGGTGGTTGAGTTTTCCCAGCTTGAGGTCGATGAGCAGGAAGCATTTGAGCTTGAAGTTGTAAAACACCAGGTCGATGTAGAAGTCCTGATCCGCAGTACTAATACGTTGCTGGCGACCCACGAAGGCAAAGCCTTTACCCAGCTCCAGTAGAAAGTGTTGCAGATTGTTGATCAGCGCCTGCTCTACCTCGCTTTCCAACAGGCTCTCGTGTGGCAGGTTGAGGAAATCAAGGATATATGGATCACGCAGATAGTTCTTGGCACCGGTCTGTAGGGCTTGTGTCTGTTGCTGCGCTTCCTGTTCTACGGGCAGACGATCTTTGCTGGAGAGCAGGCGTTCGTAATAAAGGGTGCTGATCTGCCGTTCCAGGGCGCGGGCGCTCCAATTCTGTTCCACGGATTCATTGAGGTACCACTCTCTCGCTTGCGGGTTGTCTATGCGGAGCAGGTTGCGATAGTGGGTCCAACTCAATTCGGTACGCACTGCGTTCCAAATTGGGAATGCGCGATAAAAAGCCCTCATATTCCGTAAGTTACGGGCATCAAAACCTTTGCCAAACTCGCTCTGAAGGACCTCAGCAAGCTGTTCCAACTGCTGTTTGCCGTATTCAGCCCGCTCGGCCCCTTTTTGCTCCTGCTCCACAATCAATCGGCCAACGTGCCAATATGCCTGTACCATGGCGGCATTAACGGCATGCTGGACATGTTGCCGGGCCTGCTCAAGCACCTGGCGAATATCAGCCAGAAGCCGTTGGGAAATGACAGTATTCTGCGTATTCATTTAATGCCTTTCCGTGCAAGTTGAACGAGCTATTTTCAATCGGCCGGTAAATGCGGGAGTCACTGCCTCCCAAATCGGCGGAGTAAGTGTCAGTTCGTTTTTTGCCTTACCCTTCACTCTTCACAATTCCTTCGATCATTTTATTAAACTCGGCTTCGACCTTTTCTTTGAAGTCGGCTTGCATCTCGTAAACATCGGTGAATTCTGCGAAGGCCCAGCGGCCTGACTTACCGTAGTTGTTGACACCAGGAACCCAGTAGACTTCCATTGTGGCCTTCTTCTCTTTCGCATCCTCGCGCCGGTAGCCTTTGATCTCCACGATTAAATGCAGCAGGTCGTCATCACCCTGTCCGTCGTCTACCAGCACGATAAAATCCGGGATGTATTTTCGTGTCTCGGAACCGTAGCGGTACGGCACTTCCAGTCCAAGGTTGTGATTCTTGACGTAGGCTTTTACTCTCGGGTGCGACTCAACCACACGGCAAAATTCCCCTTCCCAGTCACTATCAAGGATTGCCCAGTTGATATGACAGCGCTTGGCGTCGGTCTCCCAACGGTCAGTCTTCGAGGTATTGAAGTTAACATGGGCAGTGGAACCGATAGGGTTATACGGATCGAGCATGACTTTGACAGGCCGCTCGCCAACGAGTGAACGTGTAATGCCGGCGGTGA
>DRJH01000057.1 GCA_011052285.1 Gammaproteobacteria bacterium | reverse complement strand
GGGGAGTTTTACCGGCTTTTTTACTTTTCCTGACTCTATTATACCTTTCTTCGCGCTGAGATTAACCTGAATAAATATTGTTTTTCAATCGGTTTTCGGGCGGGCACTAAATATAAGACAATCAATAGCGGCTCCTTCGAGAGTCGTTTTATCTTTAGGATAGAATCAACAACAATTGAATGTAAGGAATACATTAAATGAAACAATCTCACCTGAAAGGCGCACTCGGCGTCATACTATCTACCCTTATCACCCTGCCAGCGCATGCGGCGCTGATTGGCGTATTGCCCGCCACCTCGGGCGGCACAGATTATCAAGCCTACTACGATGACCAACTGGACATCACCTGGACGGCTAACGCCAACATCAACAGTTTTGGTGTCTGGGATACCCAGACGGCCTGGGCGGCGGGTCTGGATATCGACGGTGTGACCGGCTGGCGCTTGCCAAACGCGGACGTCAATGGTGATGGCATAATAATAGATTGTCGTGGCGGTGGGGTTACAGGCTGTGCTGACAATGAGATGGGCTTCCTCTTCTGGGAAGAAGGTATCACGGCGGATGCGCCGGGTCCGTTCAGCAACGCCCAGTCCAACACTTATTGGTCAGCCACGGAGTACGGACCCGGTCTGGCCGGCGCGTTTAGTTCTGGCTTTGCCGGTGTCGGTGGCGTCACTGCCGTGAACCTCAAGGACACTCTCGTCTTCGCCTGGGCTGTGCGTTCCGGCAATGTCAGCGCAGTGCCTGTGCCAGCTGCAGTGTGGCTGTTTGGCTCAGGACTTTTGGGTTTAGTGGGTGTTGCTCGACGTAAACGTGCTTAATAAATGAAACCAATTCCCGTAATTCCGGATTACGGGATAGTAGCAACAACTGGACTTATCGAGGAAATAGCAATGAAATACCACAATTTGATCGGTGCACTCGGCGCCATACTTTCCACCCTTATCGCCCTGCCAGCACATGCGGCGCTGATTGGCGTATTGCCCACCACTTCGGGCGGTACGGATTACCAGGCCTATTATGATGACCAACTGGACATCACCTGGACGGCCAACGCCAACATCAACGGTTTCGACACGTGGGACAGCCAGATGGCCTGGGCTGCAAGTCTGGATATCGACGGTGTGACCGGTTGGCGCTTACCTGATATGGATGTCAATGGTGACGGTAATGTCGTCGATTGTGGAGTGATTAACGACCAGGCGGCGTGCAAAGATAACGAGCTCGGCCATTTAATCGTCTATGGCGCCGGTACGGTGTTTGGATCGGGTCTTATTCGTGGTGACACCAGTCCCTTCAGTAACGTCCTGTCCTCCGAAATCTACTGGTCCGGTACTGAGTCCACGACTCTCCTGATGCCGGTGTGTATGATTATCTGTAGTGGGCTTAACCCGGCATCTTTCTAATATTTTGTAATACAGTTTGGACAAGGCTGACAGTCGCCCCCAGTCCCCACTTTTGCTAAGCTGAACGAAAACCACTACATCGCAAGGACGCGATTATGGCCCAGGTCGGCAAGGATGCCCACCGTGCCGGTGGCACTGTTCGCTATGTGCGCCACCGACCGGAATCGACACTTCTCTACCAATTAGTCGAGGAATATTACCCTGCGTTCGCAGCACAAATGGCGGCTCAAGGTACGCTGTTGCCGGAATATGCCCAGCGCGAATTCGAAGACTATCTAAAGTGCGGACGCCTCGAGCACGGATTCATGCGCGTACAGTGCGAATCTTGCCATACTGAACATTTAGTCGCTTTCAGTTGCAAGCGGCGTGGGTTTTGCCCCAGTTGCGGCGCCAGGCGCATGGCTGAAAGTGCAGCACTGCTGGTCGATGAAGTTCTGCCCAAAGCCCCGATACGCCAATGGGTACTGAGCTTTCCGTTCCAACTGCGCTTCCTGTTCGCCAGTAGTCCCCAGATCATGGGTAAGGTGCTGGGCATCGTCTATCGCGTGCTCGCCACGCATCTCATCCACAAAGCCGGGTACACACATAAGACCGCCAACACCGGTTCCGTCACGCTAATACAGCGTTTTGGCGGTGCACTTAACCTCAATGTACATTTCCACATGCTGCTGCTCGACGGGGTCTATGTGGATGGCTCATCAGGCTCACGATTTCGCTGGGTCAAAGCGCCGACCAGCACAGAATTAACGCAACTGAGACATACCATTGCCCACCGCGTCAGCCGCTTTCTGGAGCGCCAGGGACTTCTGATACGCGATGATGAGGCCGCGTACCTGAGCATGGATGCCGATGATGACGATCCCATGCAGTCCCTGATTGGGCATTCGATCACTTACCGCATTGCCACCGGCCCCCGCCAGGGTCGCAAGGTACTGACCCTGCAAACACTTCCTGCTATCGAAGAACCTTTTACCACGCGTGTTGGCAATGTCGCGGGGTTTTCCCTGCATGCCGGTGTTGCAGCCAAAGCCAATGAACGTGATAAACTCGAACGCCTGTGCCGCTACATTACCCGCCCCGCAGTCTCTGAAAAACGCCTGTCATTGACTGAGCACGGTCAGGTTCGATACTCGCTCAAAACCCCATGGCGTGATGGCACCACCCAGGTGATCTTCGAGCCATTGGATTTCATCGCTCGACTCGCTGCCCTCATACCCAAGCCTCGCGTCAATCTCACACGGTTCCACGGTGTATTTTCACCTAACAGCAAGCACAGGGCAGAGGTAACACCGGCAAAACGAGGAAAGCGCAGTGTCAAAGTTGCAGAGGATGAAACTGAGAGAACACCAATACAACGGCATGCTGCCATGACTTGGGCACAGCGCCTCAAACGCGTGTTCAATATTGATATTGAAACCTGCTCAAACTGTGGTGGTGCCATGAAGGTCATCGCCTGTATCGAAGACCCAGTGGTGATCAAGAAGATACTTGCCCACTTAGATTCCATCGCACCAGCAACAGCTACCACAGCGTTACCTGAATCCCGGGCGCCACCTCAAGTGGGGTTATTCGATACATTCTGTGCAATTTGATCCTCCCTGGATGCCACGCCCGATTTTGGCAGGGGTTCGTTTGGTCTGCCGTCAGAAAACAAAAAGATCCAAGCCTGTAAATACATTCTATGCAAGCACCTTCGGTCTAAATCACCGAGAAATCGACGAAAACCTGCTGTTGTTCCATGTGAGTCGATCCACAATAGATCCGAAATCTGGCAAATATATGGGCTATACTTCCTATACGCGCGCGGGCACACCGGCCGCTTCAATCAGGCATAAAACCCGGAGCGCGATACTGCCAGCACGCGGCACATCATTGTCACCTTGAACTCGGACCGACACGACTCGATCAGGGCATACTTTACTTGTCGGTTTTCGCGAAGTATGCCGTCGCTTTTTTTAGGAAATCCCGCTCCTCCTTGAGATCAGCAACCTGTTTTTTCAAACGTCGAATCTCAGCCTTCTCGGCCTGCGAGTAGTTCGTGCCATCGGCCACGGTAAACTGGCCTTTGGAGAGTTTGTTGAACTGGGTGCGCCAGTTGTAGATCTGGCCAGTATGCCCAGCTCGCGAGCAACATCCGCAGCTGTTCTATCGGGCTGGTCGGCCAACTTGACCGCCTCTTGCCGGAAGGACTCCGGATACGACTTCGTTTTCTTTCTTGCTATTTCGACACCTCTCATGCGATCTTATGCTAACTGATGAGTGTGTCTACTTTCCGTGGGTAACTCGGTTAGTTAACGGGTGAATTTTTTGGTGAATTAGAACATTTAGTGACTTCGGTGACGATTTCATCTGTCGTATCATCAACAATCCACCAGCGGATATCGCATTGTTGCCAGCCGTCGCTTCGTCGTATGGTATAGTTATGCCCCGCTTGTGTTACAAACGTTAAGTACTCCTCATCAGCAGTCTTCCATTTAAGAAAAACTGTATGGCTGCCCGGAAGTAACTCTACTTTATCATCTTCGAAGCTAAGTTTTTTGCCATCAACGGAATCAATTCTGATGCCTAAATCAGGCAAGAAACCTCCAATTACCGTAAATCCTGGTTTCAAGATCGAAGTTTCAGTTTTAATGCGTTCTACACCTTCGTATGATTGCATGGTGCCACATGCCGATAGAACCACCAACAATACTGAAATCGATATAAGCCCTAAGATATCTCGCATAATTATTCTCCGTTGACTTTAGATGATTATTTTCCAAAAAATGTTAATTTAAACTTTCTATATTTCTTATTTACATTCTAACGTACGGTGTTTGTCAACATAGTTGTCGCCTCGACCAACGCAGCCTGATTTAACCCAGACTGTTCTTTCTCTGGATTCAACCAGACTTTCTCTGGCAACACCCAGTTCCTGATCTCACTACTCCAGCGGTTGGGGTGACGCGCCCTGACTTCGCGGTAGATCTGCTGCCGGTGTTCCAGTATCGCCGTAGCCTCACCCGTATTACGCTGTTCCGGCGTGGTGAACTTCAAACCACTGTGCTTGTGCTCCGTGTTGTACCAGCGGCTGAAGGACAGCACCCATTCCCTGGCATCCTCGATCGTTGCAAAGCCGTTGGCCGGGTAATCCGGCCGGTATTTGCAGGTCCGGAACAACGATTCTGCGTAAGCATTATCATTATTCACCCGCCCGTGGATGTCCCAAAACGCATCACGAGATCAAAGACTTACTTGGCTGCACTCCGCTTTCGTTGAAAAACGTAGCCTGCGAAAAATATTGTCAGAACGGTAGGCTGTGGTTTACTGGGTGC
>DRJH01000056.1 GCA_011052285.1 Gammaproteobacteria bacterium | reverse complement strand
TTATTTTCAAAAACAACATAGAGTGAATACTGGCGTCGCTATCTTACTCGGCAGTCCGATCCGGGGTAGCAAAAGTATCCGGAAAGCTGTAAACATCACATTTGCCCGAGTATTGCTGGGGCACAGTCTGGAATATGGTTTACTGGGTGATTTACCGGAGTGGCCCACAGGGCAATCCTTGATTATGATCGCAGGTAACCGCGGTATTGGGGTGAGTCAATACCTACTGGGTGGGTTATCAAGCCCTAATGACGGTACAGTGGCAGTACAGGAAACGTATAGTGCTGAGGTGACGCGACACTATGTGCTACCCGTGAGTCACAGCGGCATGCTATTCAGCCAGCTGATCTGTACCAAGATAGTACAGGAGCTGCAAAATACCAATTCATCACGGACCAGCCAGTAAAATACTTTATAACCACAATGCTATTGGCCATCCTGTTGAAATAGCGTCTTTTTTTCGACGAGAATGGCCCCTTCGCCCGGAGTTAACTTTGTATGGGTTTGCTACAAACCAGGCAAACCCCTGAAAAAATATCCTGAGCCCATGGCGCCGCATACCTTGGTAGTCACGAAACGGTGAAACTTCAGTTACTAAGAGCCGCTACCGAAGCTATATCATCAGACCTTGAATCGATCTAATAATGCACGAATTTTTTCAGACATATCAGCAACTGAATGACTCTGCTTTCTCGTGCTCTCCGCACTTTCGACAGTATTGGTTGCTAAAATAGTAATTTGATGAATATTTTGGTCTATCGTATCCACCGCCTGAGATTGTGCTTCGGCAGCTGTCACAATATTCGAGTTAGCTCCATTTATGTGGTGGATAGATTGTACAATATCATCAAGTAACTGACCGGTATTGCTCGCTTTTTCTGAGCTCTGTTCAGCCTGTTTCTGGCTTTCCCGCATCGAATTTTGCGCTTGTTTTGAAATGGATTGCAATTGCTCAATTATTTCCTTGATTTCATCAGTTGATTCTTGGGTTCGTGCTGCAAGTGTACGAACCTCGTCAGCTACAACCGCAAATCCCCTTCCTTGTTCACCAGCGCGTGCCGCCTCAATTGCTGCATTGAGTGCAAGTAAATTCGTTTGCTCAGCAATGCCTCGAATAACTTCAATAACACCTCCAACATTATTTGTACCTTCATTAAGCTCACTCATTGTCTGAGTAGAATCTCCGAGCATTGCTGACAGTTTTTGTATAATCGTTGTGCCTCCCTTGGAATACATTTTACTTAAATCATGGATCATTGTCGCTGGCAATGGTATGGCATTGGGATTATTCTTGTAGTTAAAATCTGCTTTAATACCATCACGACCAATTACTTTTTTTATAACGTTTTTTGTATAGTAAGAACGAAGTTGTTTTAACTGCATTACCATTCTTTTAGCAGAAAGCAAGGCATCTTCTTCAGCATTATTCTTCAATATAGTGGGGGTTACAAAAGCCACGGTAACAATAATCAAAAGAAAAAGTATTGCAACAGGAAGAAATAACTGTGAGAGTATTGATTTTCTCATTTTTTACTTGCCTCTTTGCTGAATATTTACCTTAAATCTATTTTCCCTAGCGATGACTGCGACGGATGGTGGAAGTGGCGGTTTTGCATGGGCAACGAATGGGTCGGCTTTTATTCACGGACAGCCTACTAGCAATCGGCTTGCACGGAGCAATATCTCTACCCAATTATAGACCAGGAAATGATTTGTGCGTGATTTGCACGTACTCCAGGCTATTTTGGTAGTAGAATTGACTGCATAAGTTAGTTTGAATTATCAAAGAACCAAACCTCATCGACCCCTATTGATTTCCTGTGCTTGCACGTATTCTTGGAGGTTGTTCCTGGATGGCGTCTTGGTTCCCCCCCCCACCCTCTACTGCAATTACGAACAGGTGAGCTGATGAACACAATTGAGAACAATACATATGGTCCGTTACAAGGCCTGATTGGAACCTGGAAAGGAGATAAAGGCTTGGATATTGCCCCTGAGCCGGATGGTACAGAAAATAATCCCTATTACGAGGTCATCACTTATTCAGCTATCGGTGATGTAACCAATGCGGAGTCGCAAGTCCTGGTTGCACTGCACTACCGGCAGATTGTGAGACGCAAATCCAACCATGAGATTTTTCATGACCAGACCGGGTACTGGATGTGGGACGCAAGAGCCGCACTGATCATGCACTCACTGACCATTCCGCGTGCGGTCTGCCTGCTTGCAGGTGGCAGCTATGATGGCGAAGGGCAGAAAACCGATTGCTTGAAGATTGAAGTTTCTGCGAGTATGAGTGACTCAGATTGGTCGATCATCCAATCCCCCTTCTTGCAAAACAATGCACTCACCACAAAATTTCATCAACAAATTATTTTGGGCGATAATTCGCTGGCCTACTCACAAACGACGTCTCTGGAAATCTATGGGAAGACGTTCGAACACACAGATGAGAACCAACTGTCACGTCAGTAGCTCGGTCATGTAGCGGCAAAATTACCAGTATTTTCTGCTATTGCAATTTCCGGATCCAACCTGTCTGATGGGGTCATAAGATGTCCTTTCATGAAATCTTGAATATCATTGGCTTCAGCCGGCACCCGATCAACTATAGGGAAAAGCTACTTTCCACCCTTGGCGGCTTTTTCGGCATCTATGCCATATTGTTCATCAGTGTCCGCTTTTTGGACCCGGAAACTGCGGTGTATGTCGTTCCCTCCATGGGGGCTAGTGCGGTACTGTTATTCGCTGCACCCCACGCGCCTTTTTCCCAGCCATGGAATGTTATCGGTGGCCATGTGCTTTCTGCGATTATTGGTGTTGCCTGCTGGCAATGGATAGCGGACAGCACGATAGCAGCCGCAGTCAGTGTCGGATTAGCGATAGGCGCAATGTATTTCGCCCGCTGCATTCATCCACCTGGCGGCGCTACGGCCCTGGCGGCGGTGATTGGTTCGGATAAACTGCATGAACTCGGTTATGGTTATGTAGTGACGCCGATTTTGCTGAATGCAATCACCATTTTGTTGGTTGCCATCGCCTTTAATATGCTGTTCAAATGGCGGCGCTATCCAGCCCACTGGTCCCTGGGCAAAAAACCTCAACCACTCGGGAGTGGGGGCTATGCGCCGATCAAACATGAGGACTTTGTGTATGCATTAAGTCATATTGATACCTATGTCGATATCGATGAGGAGGATTTACTAAAAATCTACAAACTTGCAACCAGCAGAGACGTCTCTGCAAGTCATCATTGAGATGCATCGAACAGCAACTCGAAACGGCCTCACAGCCGTTGAGATATAGCTTCATGAATAGTTACCATGAATTCGGCTTTTTACAGGCCTTAAGGCATTCCTAAACCACCACGAGATTCACTCCTGTATTACGTCACTGGGAATCCTTGGGTTTTTTCTATTAACTGCAAGAAATCAATCATCCAGGCGCCGAAAGTCACCATCGATAGGGTCACCGGGCTGTTGTGAGAAACTGCGGTTATGAACGTCTGCAGAGGTTCCGGTGACAGGTTTGAATTTCAGCAGTGCCCGGCTAATCAGAAAACGCCGTAGCGGAGGTACCAGCAGGGCAAAACCAATACTGTCGGTGAAAAAGCCGGGGGTAATAAGCAGTGCCCCGGCCATAAAAAGGCAAAAGCCTTCGGCAATCTCCACGGCTGGCATACCGCCGCTATGCAGCTGTGATTGTATTTTGGATGCGGTTTGCAAACCTTGGCGCTGGACCTGGGATGCCCCGATAATGGCGGTTAAAATTACTAGTAGCACCGTCCACAAGGCACCGATCACCGAGCCGACCTGAATGAGCAAGTAGATCTCCAGGGCGGGTACGAATAAAAATATTAGAAAGAATATACGCAGGCTATTCATGAATATCTCGGTAGTCTAATAAAGGAGCTGCAAATAAATAACATGGCTATTTATACGCCTGAATTTGCATTAGATCAGTGTGATACGATCCTTTTCAGTTGGGGGCAGCAAGCTGTGATAACAATGGCAGAGATAGCATTAACCTACTTGACCTGCTGTTTTCTCATTACCAGCCAGATCAGCAGTAGCACTGGCGCTCCCAACAGGGTTGTTAATACAAAAAAACGACTATAGCCCATCGACTCCACCATGGTCCCGGAATATCCCCCTAGAATCTTGGGTAGCAGGGTCATAAGAGAGCTGAAAATTGCGTATTGGGTGGCGGTATAGGCAACCTGGGTCAAACTTGACAGGTAGGCGACAAAAGCCGCTGATGCGATAGCGGCACTGATGTTGTCCATTGATACCACCAACATCAGCATCGAGGGATCATGGCCACTGTGTGCCAGCAGTACAAACAGCAAATTGGTCAAAGCAGACAGTAGCCCCCCGAGAAATAAAATTTTCAGAACCCCATAGCGAACCGCCAGAATACCACCCAGAAACCCACCAAGTAGCGTCATAATAAGGCCAAATACTTTGGTTATATTTGCGATCTCGTCCTTGCTGAAACCGATGTCCTGATAGAACACGTTGGCAATAACCCCGAGGACAATATCGGAAACCCGATAACTGGCAATCAAGGCCAGCAATAGCACGGCCTGCTTGCCATAACGACGCATAAAACCGCGTATCGGATCAAGATAGGCATCGTCGAGCATCTCGCGGCGCACCACACCGAGCCGGGCCGCGAAACTTGCCACCAGCCCAGCCAAGGCGATCGTAACTACCAGTCGCATGGTTTCAGCAACGAAGCCAGCCAAGCGTGCATTGGTGCTGATATGAGACAGCAACCAGGCTTTACTGGAGACTACCATCGGTGTAAGGCTCGCGAATACGGCTACAAAGGTCGCAACAATGAGTAGGAACAGCAGCAAAAATCGCAAATAATCACGTCGTGACCAACGATTGGCGCGGCTTGTCGAAGCAACCGGTTCCGGGATCAGCAACGTGGTGATCATACCGACCAGCATCACTGTAGCCATGATCAGATAGGTCTGTTGCCAGGCTGTATAATTATAACCACCACCATCCGCGCCCAGCCAGGCGGCAAGTTTCAGGGCTCCGGCACCAGCAACCAGCATCCCCAGTCGGTAACCGGCGATATAACTGGATGACATCAGAGCTTGTAGATCAGAATCGGCAGCCTCGATCCGGTAGGCGTCGATGACGATATCCTGGGTGGCCGACGAAAAACCCAATGCAACTGCCGCAAAAGCCATACCGGTCAGGTGTGTGGCTGGATCGGTCATGGCCATCCAGCCAATGGCAGCGGCTACGGCCAACTGTGCCACCAGCAACCAGGAGCGGCGACGCCCCAGTAGCGGTGACAACAGTGGTAAAGGCAGCCTGTCAATCAACGGCGCCCAGATGAATTTGAAGGAATAACCCAGCGCAGCCCAGCTAAAGTAAGTAATCAGCGACTTCTTCAAGCCCGCATCGTTGAGCCACAACGATAGCGTCGAGAAAATCAGCAACAGCGGTAAACCGGCAGAAAAGCCCAGGAACAACATCGCCACTACCGGACCACGGGTAAATGCGTGAAATGTCTGGCCCCATCCTGCCCGTTTTCTTGTGTTATCGTTCAACAGTAGCCTCGGTTCTCTATTCTCGAACAGTCCTCCCCTACGATCATGGTGCCGGAATATCACTGTGATAGTCCATCACCAAGGGAGCATGGTCGGAAAACCAGTGCTCACGATATACGCTGGCAGCATAGGCACGGGCAGCCAGCTCCGGAGTAGCCACCTGATAGTCAATCCGCCAACCCACATTATTCTCACGTGCCCGGCCGCGGTTCGACCACCAGGTGTACTGTTCGGCATCAGGCAGCAACTCTCGAAAAGCGTCACGAAAGCCCCACTCACCAAACAAGCCATCCAGCCAAGCACGTTCATGGGGTAAAAAACCGGAATTTTTCTGGTTAGAGCGCCAGTTTTTGATGTCGATATTGCGATGTGCGATATTGTAATCACCGCAGATCAGGGATTCGCGACCCTCGGAGCGCAGTTTTTTCAAAAAATCTGGAAAATAAGCCATGAAACGTTCTTTGGAGGCCTGCCGCAGGTCATTCGAAGACCCGGAAGGAGCATACAGGGAGGCTATGGACAAATTGCCGAATCGTGCTTCAACATAACGCCCCTCATTGTCGAACTCATCGCAACCCATGGCGGTGATGATTGAGTCCGGCTGCTGTCGGCTCAGTAGGGCTACACCGCTGTATCCTTTACGCTGTGCCGCAACATAGTAGACATGATAGCCGGTGGGGTGAAAAACCGGATCATTGAGTTGATCCACCTGGGCCTTGAGTTCCTGGATACAAATCACATCTGCATTCTGTCGGGCCAGCCAGTCGAAAAAACCCTTGCGGGCTGCAGCCCGGATACCGTTAACATTAAAGCTGATCACTCTCACACCCAGGCCCTCAGGATTATGTCCGATTGTCGATACAAAGGTGCGTTATGATACCGGCTTTCTTATAAAGCTGCTGTACAGGAAGCCGTTCATGCAAAATCTGCAACGTAATTTTTTCGATTTTGTGATCACCACTGGCGCACTCTGTTTTGGTGAATTTACGCTCAAATCGGGTCGCAGAAGTGCTTATTTCTTTAATGCTGGCTTATTCAACTGTGGTACCAGCCTGCAGTTGCTGGGAGAGTTCTATGCCCGCATCATTGTTGGTCGTGGCATTGAATTTGATATGCTATTTGGTCCGTCATATAAAGGGATCCCACTGGTTGCGGCCACTGCAATAGCCTTGTCCGGGCTGTACCGGCGTAATATTCCTTTTGCGTTTGATCGCAAGGAGGTCAAGGGCCACGGTGAAGGCGGCAAGCTGGTCGGTGCACCCCTGCACGGTAAAGTACTGATCATCGATGATGTTATTACTGCCGGTATTTCCGTGGGCTACTCGGTAGAACTTATTCGAGAGCATCAGGCCGAGTGTGCTGGTCTGCTGGTAGCACTGGATCGTGAAGAACCGGGTATTGATAGCAGTCAAAATGCCGCAGATGAAATACGCTCACGCCTTCAGATCCCGTTTTATGCGATTGCCGGGCGCAGTCAACTACTACGTTATATGCAGGAGAAACCGGAGTTACGATCCCATCTGCCGAGTATGCAAGCCTGAATATTTATCATTGATAACAATGGTGAAGCGGGCGCCACCCAGTGGTGAGGTGCTGCAAGATACCACGGCATGGATACTGGTGGCGTAGAGTTTCACCAGCGCCAGGCCCAGCCCACTGCCTGGAGTGAGGCGGTGGCGATCCCGATCCAATCGGTATAGACGATCAAAGACTTTTTCCTGGTCGGTTGGTGGTATACCGGGTCCCGCGTCGTCGACGCGAATCTCGGTTTTGCCATTGCGCTTGATCCAGGAAATCTGGATTTGTGCGCCGACTGCATATTTTTTGGCATTCTCGAGCAATTGTGTGAGGATGTGCCGTATCGTACTCCCATGGGTATGGGCCAACAGTCTGCCCCCATCAATCGTTACAGAATTTCCGGCGGCCTCCAGTATTGGGCGCATTCTGTTGACCACTTCCGCGACTTCACGGTCGATTTCCACCTGCTCTTTTAATAACTGGCTCTGATTCGATTCAATACGATATAAGGCCAGCAGATTTTCGGTCAGTTGCTGAATTTCATCGAGTTCTATGTTGAGCTCCTGCAATCCATCAAGTAATTCTTCACTCGTCCTTTTGCGGCGCAGTAACAGGTCGATTTCAGAACGCATAATGGCCAGTGGAGTACGTAATTCATGTGAGGTATCGGCGAGGAGACGTTTTTCACGAACCATGCGCTCGCGCAGTTTCTCGAGGTAGTGGTTAATCGCCCGGCCCAGCGGCAAAAGTTCGTAATCCAGAGTATCGAGTGTCAGGGGGTCCGGTAAATTGTAACTATCCAGCTCCTTGACCTTACGGGCAAACTGTGAAATCGAACGTATTGTCAAATGACTGATCAGCCAGGCCAGCAGGAGCGACAGTATGAGTGCTGCCGGAACAGCAACACCCAGGGTTTCCACAAAGTGGTCCTTGACATCCAATACCGGTTTGTAGATATCGGCAATATAGAGAGTAAATTTCTCCATTTCTCCCGTTACGGGGCTTTTCAGGTGGAAAGGGAAACGATAGACCAACATGGGCTGTTTACTGCGTGGGGTAATGGCGTCAATGACATTATCCGTAGCAGGCACCGGCATTCGAAAACCCTTCATGGATGGCGATGCGAGGATAGTCTTACCGTTAGCATCGCGGTATTCGAACAAGTGATCATCTTTGGAGGTATCGTAAAACTCAGCAGCCATTTCCCCGGTAATGGGTAAAGATATTGAGCCATCTTTCTGCAAGACGGTGACAGAGGAGAAGACCTCCGCCTGGGTGTGTAGGGTTTCTATAAGTCGAGCTCTGGCTCCGGAGGTCACCTCCAGATAGACCGTGACTATAGCCAGTACAATGACAACAATCATTCCGGTGAAAATACCAATAAAGATTTTTTTTCGTAATGATTTCATCGT
>DRJH01000055.1 GCA_011052285.1 Gammaproteobacteria bacterium | reverse complement strand
TACTAACATTTTTTGTAACTATTCAGCGTATTCATCTTTTGTCCCATTACGGCGTGTGTTCGTACTCGAATGCTCACATATGACTTATATGCTCACATTCTCCGTGCGAAAATGCCTTGTACTGAGCCAAAATCTAAACATGCTGAATAGTTACCATTTTTTATGAAAGGGCTCTGACCCCTTTTCTACTGGAGATAGACCTATTGTCTGCCGCAGAAGAATTACTGATTAATATCACCCCTCAGGAAACCCGGGTTGCGGTAGTAGAAAATGGCGTGCTCCAGGAAGTCCATATTGAGCGTAGCCGTTCTCGCGGCCTGGTTGGAAATATCTACAAGGGCAAGGTGGTCCGTGTGCTGCCCGGAATGCAGGCTGCTTTTATTGACGCCGGATTGGAACGAACGGTGTTTCTGCATGCCTCGGATATCAACCCGCACCAGGAACCCGACAATGGCCCGGACCGGGTAGCACCGGAGATCGGTGACTTATTACACTCAGGCCAAGAATTGACCATACAGGTGCTCAAAGATCCGATCAGCTCCAAAGGAGCACGGGTCACCACTGAAATTTCGATACCTTCACGTCATCTGGTGTATCTGCCAACCGGCAACCACTTCGGTGTATCACAGCGCATCCAGGATGAAGATGTGCGGGAATACCTGCGCGAATTAGTGCAAACGATGCAACAACAGGAGGGCACAACCGGCAGCTATATCATCCGCACGGTAGCAGAATCTGCGTCAGAAGAAGATCTGTTGTCTGATATGCGCTTTTTGTGGCGGGTCTGGAACCGTATTCGGCAACATTTACAGGATAGTACTGCGCCCACGCTGATCCATGAGGATATTCCCCTTGCCCTGCGAATAATGAGAGACCTGGTCCGCGATTCCGTAGAAAAAATTCGTATCGATTCCCGGGAAACCTACCAGAAAGCCCGGGAGTTCGCTGATGAACTGGTTCCAGACGTCGCCAACAGGCTAGAATATTATTCCGGAGAGCGGCCCATCTTCGAACTTTACTCGGTCGAAGATGAAATCGAGCGGGCACTGGATCGATATGTCAGTTTAAAGTCGGGTGGTTACCTGGTACTCGACCAGACCGAGGCCTTGACCACTATCGATGTCAACACCGGTGGCTTCGTCGGTCGACGCAATCTGGAAGAAACCTTGTTCAAAACCAATCTCGAGGCCACTTACGCGATTGCACGACAGCTACGATTACGCGACCTGGGTGGTATGATCATTATTGATTTCATCGATATGGAAGATCCGGAACATCGTCTCCAGGTCATGCGGGCACTGGAAAAAGCCCTCAGTCATGATCGCACTCGCACCTTCGTGACAGAAATGTCAAGCTTAAGCCTGGTTGAGATCACACGCAAACGGGTGCGGGAAAGCCTGGAGCACCAACTCTGTGAGGAATGCCCGGTCTGCCAGGGGCGGGGCATGCTAAAAACTGCCCAGACGATCTGTTATACGATTTTTCGTGAAATTCTTCGTGAATCACGACAATTTGATCCACAGGAAATCCTCGTCCTGGCCTCAGAGAACGTGGTTGATTTGCTCCTTGAAGAAGAATCAACCAACCTGGCTGATTTACAGACATTCATCGCCAAACCAGTTCGCTTACAAGTCGAAACCAGCTATCATCAGGAACAATATGATGTGGTTTTGATGTGAGATGTCAACCTGTTGGTCCTCGCTACGACTCCTGTTCTAGGACAACTTCCCAGGGCATCGCTTTCGGTAACTCTTGAATAACATAATCAATAACTTACGATTTAGTAACATTATGCCATAACATGATAATTTTGTAACATTATGGGAATACTTCGGCGCTGCTATTGTTACTGCAGAAACATCCTGCTGGGCCTGCTTGCTGTGGCCCTTATAGTGGTTGTCGTGGCCGTCATTGCGGTCAACCGACTGCAGGATATGCAGTCTCAAATTATTGATCTATTGCAGCAAACCACAGGACGAGACATTACTTTTCAGACCCTTCGTGGCAACTGGACAGGGCTGAATCCGCAAGTGATCGCGACAGGTGTCGAAGTCAAGCCAAGCCATCCAGACCACCCGAATGCGACCAAGCCATTGCGTTTGCGCCGCTTACAGGTCGAGCTGTCGTTACCAGATCTGTTGCTAGGTCGTCTGGTACCCAGAGTACTGAAAATTAATGCCCCGGTACTGCATGCACGTCTGGACAGTAACCACCAAGTCGTTATTGATGAGCTGGTTTTGGGCACCGACAAAAGGGCAACAGATTACTCCCGACTAACTGAGTTTGCCGACATGCGACTGGTGATAGAGGATGCCCGCCTGATCTGGCATAGCCCAAATGGAGACACTTTTCCGATTAATGCCAATCTCAGCATGGAAACGCGAAATGGCACAATCCAGATTACGGGCCAATTACAAGCTGCTGGTGGCCTGGCATCATTACAACTTTCGGTACGTGGCTTAGCCTCTGGTACTCCACAAGCCAATTGCAGTGTGCGGATACAACACATGAGCTGGCAGGACTTACCCATACAAATTCGTAGCTTGGCGCCACGACTGGTACAGGGTAAATTCAACAGTAACTTACAATGCCGCTGGGCAAAAGGAAGCCTACAGCAGGTCACTGGCCGTGCATTACTTGAAAACCTGATCTTTAAGATGACACCTGAGGAAGTGACCCTTGACCTATTACGCGGTACCGTACAATGGAACAAGGTACGGAACTCATGGAGAGCGCAGTTACGTGATGTCGAGTTGGGCCGAGCTAATCGACGTTTCGTTGTCGACCTGATGTCGGTACGTCAATCGTCACAGAATCAATACCAACTTACCATCCCGAATGCACAATTATCCAAAGCATTTCAACTTTGGCAAACGGCCATTACGGGAATCAACGCCAACTTATCGATGCTAACCCTTGTCAAAGGTCAGATTTCTTTATTGCAGGCCCGCCTGCAGACCTCAGCACAAGGCCTGAGTATTGCAGATTTACAAGCCAATTGTCGCAAATGCAGTGTGACACTGCAAAAGCCTGGGCGTAGTTCGCCCGTGTTCAGTGGCAGTCTACACTGGTCGCCCACTGGAGGGTCTGTGACACTTAAGGCTAGCAGCGGTACTATCCAATGGCCACAGTTATGGAAGACTCCGATTACCTTACAAGCCGGACAGGGCAGGGCAAGATGGCGAGCTAGCTCATCAGGCTGGAACGTTACTCTTGAACAATTGCGTTTGCAAACGTCGGGGTTGGAGGTCTCCGGCAGTGCCAGTGTGCAGCTTGATAAGAAATTGCACCCGGGCAAACTGTCCGTGTTGCTGCAGCGTAGCAGCGGTGATATTGGAGCCATTCGAGCACTATTGCCTGTAACTCTGCCCAACAAAACAAAGCAATGGCTTAACAATTCCTTGCTTGGTGGCCAATTTCGAATGGATCAGGGGAAAATCGAGGGTGACCTGCAAGCCAACAACTTTCTCGACAAGGGTACGGTTACACTCAGCGCCGTCATCACGGCAGGAAAATTCCGCATGGTTCCGAAATGGCCTGTTTTCGATGCCGTTTCCGGGCGCCTAAGCGTTCAAAACAGACGTCTGCGCTTTACCATCGATAGCGCGGTTTTTGTCAAACAACAGATCACCCAACTCGAAGGCAGCCTTAGTGGATTGGGTACTAATAAAACCTTGCTTACTCTAACCGGACGGTCCAGCGGAGAAATTGCAGAACTGCTCACATTTATGAAGTCCCAAAAACTGGATCGAGGTGCAGCCGGGACTTTCATGAAAGCTGCCAGCGGTATGGGTGCTATGGATTTGGCCCTGGAGTATCCTTTTGGCACCCGTAAGGCAGGAAAATTCTCTGGCGTGTATTATTTCCAAAACCAGTCCTTGACTTTGCTATCAGGGCTACGACTGTCTGATATCCAGGGGAAACTGGTTTTCGATAATACGCATATTGCTGCTACAGGCCTGACCGCGAGCGTCTTTTCAGGCCCACTGACAACAGATTTATTCTTCACCTTCAAGCCGGGTATACGTGAGATCAAGGCCAGTGGTGAGGCGGATGTTCCCGCCTTGCTGCAATTTGCCGGCGAGAAGTTTTCTGGTCTGGGCTCAGGTCGCTTACAGTGGCAAGGCAGTTGGCAAGATAGCGGTAATGCCAATATCTTTACGCTGCAAAGCAACCTCAAGGGCGTAGATCTCAAGTTACCGCCGCCCCTGCAAAAAAATGCCATCACCGAATGGCCTCTACGGGTCAAAATCCAGCGACACCGATCCGCGATAAATGTCACCGTAGATGCCGGTATAGCCCTGCAGGCCGATCTGCAATGGACCAAGGAAGGCAAACAAGTACGTTTACAGGATGCCAATATTGCCATTGGGGCAGATCTTGATGAAAAAAGTCGTCAACGTGGATTACAGGTTCGCGTGATTGCTGATCGCTTCAACTGGGATGCCTGGCAACAGATACTCGACCGCTTCAGTAATCGCGGGTCTACCGCTTTGCCGATCCTCGGTATTGCACTCAAGGCCCGGGACGTATACGCCATGTCCAGGCCTTGGGGTGCGGTGGACATGACCCTACAACCTGTCCAGCCACAAACTCTGGCACTGAAGGTAACTGGAGATCGGCTGCAAGGCAGCGGTAGCTACCGTAAAACCGGGAGCCACAGTTTTCTGAATCTGGACATGCAATATTTTTACCTGCCGACCACAAAAAACTCAAACACTTCCAACGGCAGTGACCCGGATACGTGGCCTGATCTAAATTTGCGGGTGGCTAATTTTCGTTACGGCAATATGCAGTTGGGACAGCTCAATCTGCTCTCAACATCACGCCCGGGATTATTGCAGATCAATAGTTTACAGCTGTTACGCAATGATTTGATGATGCAGGTTGATGGTCGCTGGAAGTCGGGTCCGAACCATGGTAATACCCTTTTCAACTTCCAGGCCGGGAGCATCGACCTGGGTTCGGTGGTCGACTCTTTAGGTTTTAAAAAACAGCTTAAGGCCGGTGTTGCTGACCTGCAAGGCCAACTACAATGGCCCGGTCGTCCTGCTGATTATAAAATCTCTAAGGTCAGTGGTACTTTGGATTTTAATTCACGCGAGGGGAGTATCCTGGGTGTCAAACCCGGTAGTGGCCGCTTTCTCGGATTACTCAATGCCGACGCCCTGCTGCAGCGGCTGCGACTGGATTTTTCCGATCTTTCAGGAGATGGATTGCGTTACAATGAAATGGAGGCCAAGGCCCACCTCAGTTCAGGCAACCTAATCATGGACAAATTACTGATATTCAGTACTGTCGCACTGGTGGATATGCAGGGCAGAATCGGCCTGGGCACTGAGGACTATGATTTGAAGATGACCGTGGCACCCCAGCTAGGTGGTAACGTAAGCCTCATCAGTGCCTTGTTAAACCCGGTAGCTGGTGTAGCTATTTTTCTATTAAACAAGGTTTTTCGTGACCAAATCAATCAGTGGCTCCGCTATGAATACAGAATTAGTGGCGACTGGAAAAATCCCCGGATCAAACGCGTGGTATTGCAGGCGAACCAGAAAGAACCTAATGAATTCCGAGGCAACCGTTGAATCCGACAAGAAAAATCTACTCTCATTGGGTATTGGTCCTGTTGCTGGCCTGTCAGAACCTGTTCTGGCCAAGTGCTATCCTGGCCGCAACCACCCTGTCACACCAGGAATGGCCCCGTACCCGTAGTGGGCGAATTGTCATGGCCATCCCCGCCATTCGCAGTATTCAAGAACAATTCGAGAAAACCCCCGGTAGCCAGATTGTGATTCGCTATCCCGGTGGTGACCTGGGCAATGCCTGGGCCTTCGATGTTCGCAACTGGCTGGTCGCACTGGGCATCACCTCCACGAATATTGTTCTCGAACCTGGTTCGGGTTCTGCAGATACATTGGTTCTCGATGTACAAAAGAGGCCTGCCTTATGAACAAATCCGTCGCTGCCATTCAGATGAATTCAGGCCCGGTTATTACCGAGAATCTGCAGCACGCATCTCGATTACTGGATCAAGTTGCAGCCAGCGGTGTGCAACTGGCCTTGCTGCCGGAAAACTTTGCCTTCATGCCTGTTGACGAACACGAGCGACTGGCTGCAGCCGAGCAGTTCGGCAGTGGTCCTATCCAAGACTTTCTGGCCAAATACAGCAAAACCCGCGGGCTATATGTGATTGCCGGATCGGTGGGTCTAGTCAATTCTGACCAGGACCCGCGGGTATTCGCCTCGTGCCTGGTATACAGTTCTGAGGGTGTGTGTATACAGCGCTATGATAAGGTACACCTATTTGATGTCGAGGTCAGTAGTCAGGAGGCCTACCGGGAATCAGCAGTGATACGACCTGGGCAGGAGGTCGTACTTGCCGACACTACGGTCGCCAAACTCGGCCTGTCTATCTGTTATGACCTGCGCTTCCCCGAGCTATATAGGGAATTATCGGCACGTGGTGCGCAGATCCTACTGTTGCCGGCAGCCTTCACGGTCACCACTGGTCGAGCCCACTGGGAGTTACTGCTGCGTGCCCGCGCCATTGAAAACCAGTGTTATGTCATCGCTGCCGCCCAAACCGGCCATCATGCCAACGGCAGGGATACCTGGGGCCACTCCATGATCATCAACCCCTGGGGTGATATTCTATGTCAGCTGGATGGTGGCGAAGGGGTCATAACTGCCCCTTTCGACCTGACTTTTCTGAACAACATCCGCCAGCGATTTCCTAGCCTGCAGCACCGGCGGCTGCAGGAAAAAAGGGGTCAGAGCCCTTTTTCTTAAAATACTATGCTATCGGTAGTAACCATATCAAAAAGAAAAAGGGCTCTGACCCCTTTTTCTGGCCCCTTTTTTTCGATTTTATGACAAGGACTAAACACGCACAAACCTGCGATCCGGTATTGCTAAGTGTACTGCAGAAAATTCTACCGGACGACGCCATCGTGACGACAGAAGAAGAGCGCCGGGTCTACGAATGTGATGGTCTGCCGATGTTCCGCCAGCTGCCGATGCTGGTGGTGCTGCCAGACACGACCGGACAGGTTCGGGAAATTCTGCAACTGTGTCATGCCCATAAAGTTCCGGTTGTGGCCCGCGGTGCGGGAACGGGCCTGTCTGCAGGGGCCACTCCTTTGGCGGACGGCATTGTTTTGAGTTTGGCGCGACTTAATGCCATCCTGGATCTGGACCCACAAGCTTGCACCGCCCGGGTGCAACCGGGTGTGCGCAATCTGGCAATCAGTGAAGCCGCCGACCCGCACGGCCTTTATTATGCTCCGGACCCATCTTCGCAGATCGCTTGCACCATTGGCGGCAATGTGGCGGAAAACTCTGGGGGTGTACATTGCCTCAAATACGGCCTGACCGTTCACAACATTCTGGAAATTCACCTGTTACTCATGGACGGGACCTTGCTGATACTCGGTTCGTCTGCGCTGGACCAAGCGGGTTATGACCTCATGGCATTGACCATCGGCTCGGAAGGTCTGCTCGGTGTGGTGGTCGAGGTGGTGGTGAAACTGCTGCCCAAGCCGGTACTTGCCAAGGTGGCGATGGCCGCCTTCGACGATGTCAGCAAGGCCGCCAATGCCGTCGGCGAGATTATTGCGGCCGGATTAATTCCTGCCGGCCTGGAAATGATGGATGGTCCTTCCATCCGTGCGGTTGAAGACTATGTTCGTGTTGGCTACCCGGTCGAGGCGGCAGCCATGCTGTTATGTGAAATGGACGGTAATCAGGTCGAGGTCGAAAGCCAGATGGTCCGGATAGAAGACCTGCTCAAGGGGTGCGGGGCAACATCGGTCAAGATAGCCGCCGATGAAGCAGAACGGGCTAAATTCTGGCTCGGCCGTAAATCTGCCTTTCCGGCAGCGGGGCGCATCAGCCCAGACTACTATTGCATGGATGGCACCGTACCACGCCGTAAGCTGGCACAGGTGCTGGAGGGCACAGCCCAATTAGCTGAGGAATTTCAACTCACGGTCACCAACATCTTTCACGCCGGTGACGGCAATCTGCACCCCCTGATTTTGTTCGATGCCAACAAACCCGGAGAACTGAAAAGAGCAGAAGACCTGGGGGCCCAAATCCTGCTCCTTTGTATCGAAGTCGGTGGCACCATTACCGGTGAACATGGCGTCGGGCTGGAGAAAATCCAGCAAATGTGTGTACAGTTCAATACCGAGGAACTGGAGCAAATGCATCGGGTTAAAGAGGCTTTTGACCCACTTCAATTGCTCAACCCGGGCAAGGCTGTTCCCCGACCACGGCATTGTGCGGAGTACCGCCTGGCCAGTGGAATGAAAAGCGGAGAAGACCCACATGCCAAGGACTAATTGCAGCCAAGCCCTGCAAGAACAGATTCTACAGGCACTCTCAGAACAAAAAACCCTGCAACCTTGTGGCGGTCACAGTAAAGACTTTTATGGCCGTACGGTGAATGGGGAAAAACTCAGTTGTGCCGGACATCGCGGTATTCTCAATTATGAGCCCAAGGAGCTGGTACTCACCGCCAAAAGTGGTACACCGCTACAGGAAATCGAGGCAATACTGGCAGAGCGTGGTCAAATGCTAGCCTTCGAGCCCCCACACTTCGGTCCCGGAACAACCCTCGGCGGTGTGGTTGCTGCCGGACTTGCCGGACCGGCGCGTGCTTATCGTGGTTCGGTACGCGACTATGTACTGGGGGTTCGCGTCATCAATGGCCATGGCCAGATACTGCATTTTGGCGGTGAGGTGATAAAAAATGTCGCCGGATACGATATCTCACGACTGCTGACTGGCAGCCTGGGGACGCTGGCCCTGTTGCTTGAAGTCTCACTCAAGGTCCTACCCCTACCTGAGGCGGAAACCACCATTAGTATGTCATGTGACAGCACAACCGCGTTGCAACACATGCTCACCTGGTCCAGACAGGCCCTGCCGATTACCGCCACAGCCTGGTATCGAGATCAGCTGTATTGCCGCTTGTCCGGTGAGCGCAGCGCTGTCCACGACGCCATCTCCCTGATTGGAGGTGACGAAAATACCGATGGCAGCATATTTTGGACTGCCCTTCGGGAACAGACTCTGCCCGCATTTACCGCATCAAAGCGACTCTGGCGCCTGTCAGTACCACCCACAACACTACTTCGCGAGGAGTCCGGAGAAGTCATTCTGGAATGGGGTGGGGCGCTGCGCTGGTGCTGTGAAAACAGGCATTTAATCATAGATAAAACAGACTACTGGGACTACGCCAAAACCGTGGGTGGTCACGCCACCTGTTTTCGTGGCGCCAAACCCGGCACCGAAGTCTTTCAACCGCTTCCCTCAGAACTACTGGCACTGCATCAACGCCTGAAACTGGCTTTCGACCCCAAGAGCTTGTTCAACCCCGGCCACCTGTATGGTACGACGGCTGCAACGGGACTTTGAATGCAAACCTCTTTAGCCAAGGCCTTTCTTGCAACCCCAAACGGCCAACAAGCCGAGAAAATTCTACGGGCCTGTGTACATTGTGGCTTTTGTACCGCCACCTGCCCGACCTATTTGCTACTCGGTGATGAGCGTGATGGGCCACGAGGTCGCATTTATTTCATCAAGCAAATGCTTGAGGGACAACCAGTCAGTGAGAACAGCCGGATCCACCTTGACCGCTGCCTGAGTTGCAAGTCCTGTGAAACCACCTGCCCATCCGGGGTTCATTATGGCCAATTATTGGATATCGGCCGACTGGAGCTTGAGCGTCGCCTGCCACGCCCTTTTTTACAACGAGTATTTCGTGTCTGCTTGCGCGCCATTCTCCCTTATCCAAAACGTTTTTCTGTGCTGCTACGAACGGGTCAATACTTGCGTAGCCTGCTACCTGAAGATCTGCACAAGCAAATCCCCAGCCACCAGCAACCCGGAAAACTTCCCCAAGCTCAACATGACAGGCGGGTGATTCTGTTCCCTGGTTGCGTACAGTCGGTCGCTACCCCAGCCACCTCCACCATTGCAGCCAGAATTCTGGATCGAATGGGTATCAGCGTAATCTTTCCACCTTCAACCGGCTGCTGTGGTGCGGTTGACCAGCATTTGTCAGCTCCGAAACAAGCGCGGGCACGGATGCGGCAGAATATTGATGCCTGGTGGCCTGAACTTGAACAGGGTGCGGAAGCTGTTGTGGTCGGTGCCAGTGGCTGTGGTGCCATGCTTACAGAATATGGACATTTACTGGCTGACGACCCCATCTATGCCGACAAAGCGAAAGTCGTTGCAAGGAAAGTCCGTGATCTTTCACAAATTCTGGAGGCTCTACCACTTGAGCAATTGGGCATCAATGGCCATGGGCGCAGGGTGGCATTTCATACACCCTGCAGCTTGCAACACAGCTTGCTACTGGGTGGGCGAGTGGAAAAACTGCTACAGCGACTGAATTTTTCCCTGGCCCCCATAGCAGACTCTCATCTTTGTTGTGGCTCGGCAGGCACGTACTCAATTCTACAAAAAGAACTTTCCAGGCAAATGTTGAACAACAAAATCAACACTCTGGAGAATAATGACGCCGAGGTCATTGCCACAGCAAACATTGGCTGCCAGCTGTATCTGGCCACAGCAGCCCACAAGCCCGTAGTGCACTGGATCGAGTTGCTCGAAAATTAATAACAGCTGAAAAGGCCGTTTTTCAGCATTGTTGGCCTCCTCAGATCGGTTCAGGGCAGCCCTTCAGGGTTTTGCCGCTGCCAGCGCCAGGTATCCTCACACATCTGCTGCAGGCCTTTTTCTGCTTGCCAACCCAGTTGCTGCTGTGCCAGGGTGGGATCTGCGTAACAACTGGCAATATCTCCGGCTCTACGTTCTGTGACCTTATAGGGGACGGGCTTGCCCGACGCACGCTCAAATGCCATCACCAGCTCCAGTACCGAAACACCTCTGCCGGTTCCGAGATTATGGATCATCAATCCCGGGTTGCAAGTCAGTTTCTCCAGAGCTTTAATATGCCCTCTGGCAAGGTCCACAACATGGATATAATCCCGCACACCGGTACCGTCCGTTGTCGGATAATCATTTCCAAAAACTGCCAGCGCTGACAGCTTTCCAACCGCCACCTGGGAGATATAGGGCATTAGGTTGTTAGGTATACCTTGTGGTGACTCACCGATGAGGCCGGAACAATGGGCACCAACGGGGTTGAAATAACGCAATATGGATATATTCCATGCCGGATCGGAACGATACAAATCCTTGAGCATCTCCTCGATCATCAACTTGCTCTGGCCATAGGGATTGGCTGCACTGAGTGGGAATTCTTCTTTAATCGGTAGTGATGCAGGTTCACCGTAAACAGTGGCTGAGGAGCTGAAAACGATGTTTCGAACACCATGCTCCTGCATCGCTCGTAACAAATTTACAGAGCCACAGACATTGTTGCGATAATACTGTAGAGGCAAAGAGACCGATTCACCAACCGCCTTAAGTCCGGCAAAGTGCACGACGGCTACTGGCTGATAGGTGGTAAATACACTATCCAGTGTCTTGGTGTCGAGCAGATCAGCCTGAACAAAAGGGATTGCTTTGTTGTTCGTAATCCGATGGACTCGATCAAGAGAGCTGCGTTTACTGTTACAGAGGTTGTCGATAACAACAACCTCAAAGCCCGCATTGAGTAATTCGACGCAGGTATGCGAACCGATGTAGCCTGCGCCACCAGTAACAAGGATTTTCTTCATAACAAACGTTCTGGATTCCACTCAAAACTACGCTTGCAAAGATGCCGACATACGGCAGGAAAGCCACCTGAGCTTGAGCGGCCCATTATATCTCCAGTAACAACTCTCAATGAAGATATTCATTTGTCTGCAACCACCTTATGCGATAGAGTTGTGTGAGATAGAAAGGATACCCTCACATAGTACCATATCATAACCACGAGATAATCAGGACACCCACCATGAGATCAGACAGAAAAATATCTGTCAATGGAATACACAATGACCCATTCATCAAAGGCATGCTCAAACGACTTCCGGCAGAACAAAGGGACAGTTTCAGCGATGAACAACTGCTGGGGCTGAAGGTCGCTCTCGGAGCGAGAACATGGGGTGTTCACCCTATTGACCTGCGATGGACGATTAGATTTTGGAAAAAAAGCTACTATTTTGTCTTTATTTCGGGGGCAAACAGGCGTCCCGCGAGTCGCAGATACCAAGAGTTGGCGCGATTAGGGAAATCGATTATGTTGGCAACTGTGATTATTGTTTCTTCTCTACTTGGACTTCTGCTGTTATATATTATAAAATCTGCTCTTGGCATTGACCTTGTTGATAATTTCTCTCTTGGCATCTGGTCAAAAATCAAGGACCTGTTCAGTGGTGGTTTGTTCTGAGTAATAAATATTTATATCAAATAGTATTATTTATACACTACCTATAGATTTTTCTTGTTGGTGTTCCCCAGGAGATATCATCTCAGTACTGATACATTTAACCAGAAATACTGCTAAAAACTGATAGGTAATATATATTATGGTATTGTCAGTGGGAAGCAATGTCATACTAAAGACAAAAACCAGTATACCAAAACAATTTCTAGACAAAATCAGCCAGATCGCCGTAACATACAACACCAGACCAACGATTCCATATTCAAACTGTAATTTTAGAAAATCATTATGTGGATTGTCAAATATTAATGCGATTAGCTGCAATGTACTGTCTGCAGCTCCGATGCCATGCCCAAACAGTGTTTGGTAAAGCCCTGTACTCGCGATGATACGGTTTAGTTCGCTCTGAATGGCTATTCTCCCTTTGAGAAAGTAGTCCGTAGAAATATCATAGTATTGAAAATAATCAAGAACATATCTTGCAATATAAGCAATATTCATTGCTATGATATATAGAACGAGAGTATATGCAAAAGCCATGAGCAGTGACTTGCCCAGTAATTTCTTATCCAGATATTTTTTATTATTAAATCCGAACATGTATAGATAGGTACCCAATGATGATAATAAAGCGAAGAAGGCAATTCGTTTGAAGACTATTCCATTCATTAATAAGCTAATAGCTGCCCATTTATAGTCCTTTCTATAGATAAAATATAATGTAAATAGTGCAAATTGAAATGCATCATTTTCCAATAGAGCATTTGAATCAACGAGGTATGATTTCACATTGAGACTATAGACACCTTTAAAGGTAACTCCGATAAAAGTATTAATTAAAAATACAATAAAAAGTATTTTAACCATCTTATCTGTAATTGATATAACAGGTATGAAGGTCAAAAATACAGCACTTATAATCAGGAAATCTCGGTAAGAAAAAAATGTCATCTGATCAAGACTATATATAGACAATATAACCGCCACTACATAGATAACAAAGCCCAAGACCATCTTTTTATCAAAAAGAATCTTTCTCAGGAGAATACTATTGAGTATTCCAAATACTAATGAAATATAAGGTAATAGATAAATTACCTGACGATACTCTGGATAAACTTTCCTTAGTGTAAATAACAGGGAGAAACCAATGCAAATAACCCAGCCCTGCCTAATCCTTATTGTTGCCAAAGAGTTGGATTCTTGCCTATGTTCATCTGGCACAGGCTGTGGGATATCAGTCATATTCTTATCCATTTCCTTGTTTATATGATATTGTATGTTTATACTCACATTTACCGTTACGTGTAGCAACGGGATTGACTGGGATATATTCTATCATAGCAAGTTAGCACACAGTAAATCGCTGGTAATTGTCCTCATTTATCCTCGCTTATAAATTATTTATACCCATGTTATTAATAATGTATATACTGTATCAATTCTTTTTTTTCTTTGCTTTATTTCTCTGAGCAGATGCTCATAAAGATAGCCAATTGCCAACATCCAATCACTTTCTTTTTACTACTTCCTGGGACGACGGACATCCACTGGATATTCGTTTGGCAGAATTGCTGGACAAATACAACCTACGGGGAACGTTCTATATCCCTGCAACCAATGCAGAAGGAAGAGATACGATTGTCGGTTCTGACCTTCGGGATTTGGCCAGTACATTTGAAATTGGGGGCCACACATTCCATCATATTTATCTTGATAAACTGGATTTACGGCGAGCCTCTCAGGAAATTGTGGCCGGGAAAGACTATCTAGAGCAAAAAATCGGGAAATCAATAGCCGGATTCTGCTACCCGGGTGGTAAATATAACCAAAATATTCGAAAACTCGTTATTAACGCCGGCTTTGAATATGCCAGGACCATTGCGAATTTTAGTCTGACGCCGGGAAATGATGTATACCAACTTTCAACGACACTACAGTTCTTTAATCATGGCAAACTAACCTATATCAAAAATTATCTTGACAATATATATCTAAATGGTATCAACTTTCCACTGTTGTTCACATGTCTCAGCAGTAGTAACTTGTCGGCACGACTGGATCGAATACTTGAATTCTCCATAAAGCATGGTGGGATATTTCATCTCTGGGGTCACTCATGGGAAATAGAACAGCAGCAAGCCTGGAAACTATTAGATGCCTTTTTTGCAAGAACTAATTCTCTATTAGATAAAAATATAAGAATAGATAATCATCAGATTGCAAGAATAATTACCTCGGAAACTGTACAATGACCCCCAAGATGCTGATAAGGCAGTTTCTGGGTCCTTTATTATTACCCGGCATAGCTGTTCGGAATTACCTGTTACCTCCTTATGCTATCATACTTCTATATCATTCTATTTCAAATGAAAGAAATACAATCGATCCGGTTAGTATTGCAGTATTTAATTCCCACATGCACTATCTTTCAAAGTATTTTTCAGTTATTTCTCTTGAACAACTGCAATCATCACTTTACTCCCAAATACCATCACAAGAACGATCATTTCAAAAGCCCTTTGTTGTCATAACATTTGATGATGGCTATCTTGATAACTTTACTAATGCGCTTCCTGTTCTTGATCATTACAACTTTAAGGCAACCTTCTTCCTTGCAACGTCTGCTATCGGATGTGGAATTGATAAACGGCTCCAAAATAAATATGGACTCAAGATTCCAATGATGGACTGGGATCATATCAAATCACTGTTACATCGAGGTCATTCAATCGGATCACACACCTCTACACACCGTACTATATCTGAATTAGCAACCGATCAAAAAATCCGTGAGTTTACGATTTCTCAACAAATAATTTTTTCAAATACTGGTCTGCTTACGAAATTATTTTCGTTTCCTTTCGGCGACAAACATAGTTATCGACCTATAGACTATCAACTGGCATCAAATTACTACGATATATGCTGTAATAATATTCGTGGCAAGAATATAAAAGGGCAAATAAATCTACTCGATCTTCATCGATACGCTATCAATGGAGCAATGAGTTTTAATGAGTTTAAAATGGAGCTAAGAGGTTGTTATGACGTTATTGAACGCTTCAGACCCTGATGTGATGTCTTTCTTGTGGACACAAGGCATAGTGTGAACCCTGATTCGGTAATTTTTGTTGAACGAATCGTGCCCAATTATCGCGTACCTTTCTTTCTTGGTTTACATGAGGCCTTAAATAAACAGGATATTTGTCTTCGCGTACTTGGTGGTAAATGTTTGCCCCAGGAACACCTAGTTGATGCAATTCATGAGCTACCATTCGGTGAGCAGATCCATAACATCTATTTTCATCATGGTATATACCTTCAACAGGGTTTACACGATCATATTAAGGGGATCCGGCTTATCATAACCGGTCAGGAAAATAGGGCTTTATCAATAAATCGGTTACTTCTGCAGCAACAATTTAGTCAAATCATTCCACCCATTGCATTTTATGACCATGGCCCGGTTGCTGATACAAAATCTATTTCATCGGCAGTAAACTATGCTGTGAAGAAAGCCCTGAGCCTACGTGCTAATTGGTGGTTTGCCTATACCGAAATCAGTAAGTGTCGCCTTATTCGCTGCGGATTCGATCCATCACGAATAACTGTTGCGAACAACGCCATTGATACAAAGCAAATTTTAGCTGCACAGCAGCATGCCGACCTAATGCAGCTTACTTCTTCTTACAACAAGCTTTTTAATGACAACATCAGTGATATCCAGAAAGTTATTATTGGTATCGTGTGCATGCGGCTTGTCGCAGGCAAGAAGGTCGATTTTCTATTGTCTACCTTAGATTTTATCCACAAAGAAGTTGAAAACTTTAGAATGCTTATTATTGGTGAGGGCACAAAGAAACAAGTCATTCAGAATTATTGTTCAACTCGCCCCTGGTGTAAATATCTTGGAGCCTTGTATGGAGGGG
>DRJH01000054.1 GCA_011052285.1 Gammaproteobacteria bacterium | reverse complement strand
TACATTGTTCCTGTCCAGCATCATGCGCCAAACACGAGCGACCTGCGACACTATCTAAAAGAAAAGGTGCCGGACTACATGGTGCCGGTTACTTTTCTAATAATGGATTCGCTACCCCTGACGCCTACCGGAAAGGTAGATCGTAAGGCGCTTCCAGTGCCTGATCATCAGCATATAACCCGCGACAGAGGCACTGTTGGACCACGCAACGTAACTGAAGCGACACTCGCATCTATCTGGTGCAAGCTGCTGGGTCTTGATGCCGTCAGCGTCTACGATAACTTCTTTGAATTGGGTGGACACTCATTGCTGTCTGTATGGCTCCTGGACAAGATAGAGAAAACATTTGGCAGAAAGCTTCCTTTGGCAGCATTATTCCAGGCCCCTACAATCGATGCGCTTGCCCGCACCCTGCACGATGAAAATCCGGATGTGAAGTGGTCAACGCTCATGGCAATTCAGCCGAACGGGTCACGACCGCCACTCTTTTTTGTTTCAGGCAGTACCTTTAAGCAGATCATTTCACGGCATTTAGGACTCGATCAACCGTTCTTTGGCTTCGAGGATTTCGGCGTCGATGGCAAACGGGCAGCAATTACCAGGGTTGAGGATCTTGCTGCCTATTACATTAAAGAACTGCGTGCGTTCAAGAAAAACGGCCCTTACCTGCTGGCAGGATTTTGTTTTGGTGGACTGGTAGCGTATGAGATGGCTCGGCAACTGACAGAAAAAGGTAATCAGGTAGCACTTCTGGCACTAATTGATTCAGGCAACCCTGCCTGTCCCATTTCGGAATCGGACGCCCCGGTAAGCCGGAACGAGCGGTATTATAAAAGACTTATTACGATTCGGCATCGAGATAAACCTGTCTTCCTGACCAGATCGGTGCTTCGAAAAGTAAAGCGTCTGTTTGAGTTCGATAGAGAGAAAATAGCTATTCGTATTAAGACCGTTATTTGCGGGATGTTCCTGTGTTTTGATATCCCTATACCCGTAAGCCTTCGGGATTTCTATATCGTGGAAAACTATCTTGATGCAATTCGCGACTATAAACCAAAGAAATATAAGGGAGAGGTGGTCCTGTTTAGATCTGAGGAGTTTGCTGAACACGATGAACGCCTCGGTTGGGGAGATGTAGCGGAAGGTGGGGTTAAGGTGCACAATATTCCAGGTACTCACATGGGTATGATTGATGATGACAAAAATGTTGGAATCCTTGCAGAGGAACTAAGTGCTGAAATTGAACAGGCGCAACCCTCTCTGTCAGGAAAGTTTCCGGATTACAAAGCGTTATGAAAGCGTGCTGGGGTTGGCGTCTATGGGGCGGAGCTTATTTGGGTAGCGATTGCAATTAGTCAGTTGACCAATCGATCCAGCTCTGTGTCGAAATCGCAAGACACAGCTTTTATCCTCTGGAGTATTCGCCAGATGCCAATCTTCGTGCATGGTGTGTAAATGGAGCTGTTGTTTTTATAATACTCTTTGCGGCAGAGATTTTTTTCTACAATAAAGAAATAAACGACGGCTTCCGTTTGGAGGGATCCTATGTAACCCAGGGTTATTATGCTGAACATGACGTACTCGGTTGAAGGTCTTAACGATAATGAAAGCCTTCCTTACCTCGTCAGTAAGGCGGTTGGCGACCGTTATCTAGTATACAATTTCAGATTTCACGGTTATGGTCCCCACCAGATGCTTGCGGCCCTGGAGCAAGGGTTGGTTGATGACATAATAATTCAATGTACTCCGAGATTTACGATCTACCAATCAATATCGGCACATGTTGGGCGGGTCGCCGGTTACAGCAGTTGGGATGCCCATGGGCCTTATTACAAAATCGAGAACGGTGAGGCTGTTTATCAGCGGCATTTTGACGATGGAAAATTTTCCCCTGATTTTTTAGCGAAGCAACTAAAAAAATCCTATATTTACAACCAGTATATATTGTCGCAAACAGGTAAGTTGGATGATGAAATGATCGCCTTGACTGTTGCTGTAGTGCGCAAATCTCGTCACCTATTTGAACAGAAATATCCAGGTAACAAGTTCCACATTATCTTATGGGACGAGTCGGGAAAATTATTTCCGGTAGAAACTGTCTATATTTACAATAAGCTAAAACAAGAATACGAAACGGTGGGGATTCCTGTCCACTATATTGCTGATATGTTGCCAAATTATCTGGATAATGTAGAACCCTATACTATTCATGAACAGGATCTGCATCCGAATGCCTATGCATACTGAAGTGGACCCACAAGGAAGATAATCCACCACCATTACTAATGGGGGAATTACAGTCGGATCGCTCAAGCTATCTGCTGAACACTATGACTTCCGGCCTGGGGAAACCGTTGAAATCCGAGGCATAAGCAGTGCTGTAAGCCCCCATATTCTGAAAGCAGACATAGTCGCCTTCCTGCAGATTTATCGGTAGCATTTCATCGCGCATTATGACATCCATGGAGTCGCAGCTGGGGCCGGCAACCGTGCATGGGATTTTCGCTCCCCCGTTTTCAGTGGAGAGTTCGAAACGCATACCTTCGACTGTTTCCATAAGACCGTGAAAAACTCCGGTGTCCAGGTATATCCAGCGGGTTCCGTGTCGCACAGCGGTGCCGATAACGCGGCTAACCATGTGGGAAGATTCGCCTACCAGGAATCGTCCCGGCTCAGCGATGACCTGTATACTCTCGGGTAGATCTGCGATTGCGCTATTTATTGATTCAGATATCTCTTTAATAGTGGGGATGGGCTTGGTGTACTGCACAGGGAAACCCCCGCCAATATCCAGTAAGCTGGGTTCAAAGCCGAGATCGCGCATCATGCTGAATACAATCTTCGCGTTCTCGATACCGATATGCCAGTTTTCAAGATTGCGGCATTGGGAGCCAACGTGGAAGGTTACGCCTGCAAGGTTTGCATTGAGGTTTTTTGCTTCCTCAATAATTTGGTGTATTTCCGGGAATGTTGCACCGAATTTCCCGGTTAGTGGCCAGTCAGCCCCCAAATTCTGGGTTTCCACGCGAAGATACAGCTTTGCATTAGGATATACGCCGACAATCTTTTTGAGTTCATCGATGCTGTCCAGCACATACCATTCAACCCCTTTTTGAGCGGCATATTCTATATACTTAAGTGGCTTGATCGGGTTGCTGTAGAAGATTTCCCTGGCCGATACATTTAACGCCAGCAGTGTGTCCAGTTCAGCTATTGATGCCACTTCGAATCGTACGCCTTCCTCAATCAGGACCTTGAG
>DRJH01000053.1 GCA_011052285.1 Gammaproteobacteria bacterium | reverse complement strand
CAAAGCCCTGGAATTATTGAATGATTTGCATATGCGTGGCTTTGTACAGTCCATACTGGTGCGTGATCAATAGCTGTCGGGTGATTTTCAGGTCAAATACCATAATCCTGCCATGACTGCCCGGTACAATTTTCAGTACAATTTAATGAAGAGTTCAATGATGCAATACCCTGACGCCAATACCCGGGGCGTTACTATATCGAGGAAGCCGAAGATGTGGCAAAGAATATGTTCCCTATTTTTATTCAGCCTGTTCGTAATAGGACTTAGTGGGCAAATTTCCGTCGTAGCAGCGAAGACAACGTTACCAAAAGCAGCCCGTGCTTCGGTTCCCGAACCCGTGCTCAAGGTCAAGTCATGGTTGCTGATGGACTTCGGGTCAGGCCAGATTCTGTCTTCAGGGAATCCGGACAAACGTATCGAACCCGCCAGCTTGACCAAGATCATGACTTCATATGTGGTCTTCGATAAAGTCAAAAAAGGGCTGTTCAGCCTTGAAGATAAAGTGCTGATCAGCAACAAAGCCTGGCGCACTGGTGGCTCAAGAATGTTCGTCAAAGTGAATACCAAGGTTAGTCTGGGGGCGCTGCTGCGCGGGCTGATTATTCAGTCAGGTAATGATGCGGCCGTAGCCATGGCAGAATACATCGCCGGTACCGAGCAGGGATTTACTGCCTTAATGAATCAGGAAGCCGCCCGATTGGGTATGAAGAATACTCATTTTGTGAACTCCACTGGTTTGCCGGACCCGAATCACTACTCCACGGCATATGATTTAGCGATTTTGTCAGCAGCCTTGATTCGTGATTTTCCAGAACATTATGCCTGGTATAAGGAAAAAGAGTTTACCTATAACAAGATAACCCAGAAAAATCGCAATTTACTGCTGTGGCGTGATCCTACTGTCGATGGCATCAAAACGGGTCATACCCAGTCCGCAGGTTACTGTCTGATCGCATCTTCTTTGCAGGGGCAGATGCGTCTGATCGCAGTGATCACAGGCGCCAAAAGTAACCGCCACCGGGCCAGTGCCGCACAAGCATTGCTACGCTATGGATATTCATTCTATGAAACAAGGCAGCTGTATGCTGCCAATTCTGTGGTAGCTACGGCCAGGGTGTATCTGGGTGATCAGAAGCAATTACAGGTGGGAAGTCTCAAGCCAATCGCCGTCACCTTGCCCAGACGTCGTTTCAAGGATAGTAAAACATTGATTACGCTGAACCCAGTACTCAAGGCACCGATCAGCAAGGGGCAGCAAGTCGGCGAACTGAAGGTTCAACTACGAGGGCAGGTGGTATATACCATTCCACTGGTAGCATTGACAGCCGTTGCCGAGGGCAGTTGGTGGCGCCGGATTATCGATCACGTGCTGTTATGGTTTACTTGACGGATGTCAGGCGCATTTTTTGGGCCACGTTATTTCGCAGATTATCACCTTGCCTCACACTTGCTTGAGAATTTTCAATAACCTGCATGATGAAATGACCCATTCTGTTACAGCCCACATAGTGATTCGTGATCTTGGTTGTCAGGACTACAGGGTTACACTGCAAGCCATGCAAGCCTTCACCGACCAGCGCCAACCACAAACGGCGGATGAAATATGGTTTGTGGAACACCCCCCGGTCTACACTCGGGGTATGAGTTGTCAACTTGTGCCATTTAGCAACAATGCCATCGAAGTGGTTGATACAGATCGAGGCGGGCAAATTACCTATCATGGACCTGGCCAACAAATGATGTATACCTTGCTGGATTTAAGACGATTGGGTATAGGTGTGCGACGACTGGTGTCTGTTTTGGAACAGAGTATTATCGCTGTGCTCACAGCGCAGGGTGTAGCTGCTGAGCGCCGCGCAGGAGCTCCCGGAGTGTATGTTGGTGGAGCGAAAATAGCCGCTCTGGGCTTGCGGGTGCGCCGCGGTTGCTGCTATCACGGACTATGCCTGAACAACAATCCTGATCTGGCACCATTTGCAGCCATAGACCCCTGTGGCTATCCGGATTTGCCTGTCACCAGCCTGCAGCAACTTGGGGTTCGGGTCTCAGCTGAAATATTGCAGCAGCAGCTGTACGCCCACTTGAACTCACAGCTCGGTTGCGAGTTATAACTAAATTTGCTGAGTAAAAGGTTGAAAAAGAGGTAACGATTCAGCGTGTTTAGATTGGAGAATGTGCGCATATAGGTCCTATGTGAGCATTCGAGTACGAACACACGCCGTAATGGGGCAAAAGATGAATACGCTGAATCGTTACAGAAAGGGTAGCGTAACAGGTTGCATCGTTGTTCCATTACCCCAAAGCAACCAAGGAGATACGTCATTATGAGCGAGGGTAATGTTTTTGATCTGTCAGGTTGAGATCAATGCATTGATCCATTAGTGGATAGGTCCGTCTTGTGCTTGTTCCGGAGTTGCGGTTTTTTGTTCGACCAGAAGGGTAGTGCCTTCAATTCCGGTGACGGTGACAATCTGGCCCACCGGTAGGTCAGGGCCGCTGACGCGCCACACGGTGTCATCAATTTGGGCACTACCACGACCGTTGACAATCGCTTGTTCCAGGGTCACGAGCCGACCGTGATATTGTCTCCCTCGCTGGTTCAACTCTGGCTCATCGGGTGTTTCGGTTCTGTTTTTGAAAAAGGTGATCCACAACACAATAGAAGCCAGAGAAAAAACCGCAAAAATCAACAGTTGATACTCCCAGGCTAAATCAGGAATCAGTAATAGGGAAAAACCAACGATACCGGCCGCAATGCCCATCCACAAAAACATGGTGCTGGGCGCCAGCATTTCGACAATCAAGAGCACCAGCGCCAGTATCCACCAGTGCCAGTATCCTATCTGATCCATCATGGGAAACATAAAATTGAGTGTGTTGGGCTCAGTAAATCAGTTGGCTAGACTATTGGCGCACCAGGCTATCGGCTCAGGCCCGGTTCCTACTCGACCTGATTCTCCTTGACCTGGGCTTTGCCAGCCAGAGCTTCTTTAGCAATTTCACCGATGCCACCGATTGAGCCCAACAGGCTGGTTGCTTCAAGTGGTAGGAATAGCACTTTTTCGTTGGGGGCGGAGCCGATGCGTTCCAGTGCTGTGACGTATTTTTGAGCAATGAAATAGTTAATCGCTTGTATATTGCCATCTGTTATGGCTTTAGACACCGTTGCCGTGGCTACTGCCTCGGCCTGGGCCTGGCGCTCTCGGGCCTCGGCATCACGATAGGCCGCTTCCCGGTTACCCTCGGCCTCGAGAATGACCGCTTGTTTCTGACCTTCGGCGCGCAAAATTTCGGATTGCCGATCCCCTTCGGCCACCAGAATCGTAGCCCGTTTATCGCGTTCTGCTTTCATTTGCCGGGCCATGGAATCGACCAGGTCCTTGGGTGGTTCGATATCTTTGATTTCGATGCGGGTTACCTTGATACCCCAGGGTGAAGTCGCTTCGTCTACTACATGTAACAAAGAAGCATTGATACGGTCACGGTGGGAGAGGGTTTCATCCAGTACCATTGAGCCCAGGACGGTACGAATGTTGGTCATTGTAAGATTGAGTACAGCCCGATTCAGATCTCGTACTTCATAGGAGGCACGCGCGGCGTCGAGAACTTGATAGAACAGCACACCATCAACGCGCACCAGTGCGTTGTCACGGGTAATGATTTCCTGCGAGGGGACATCGAGAACCTGTTCCATCATATTCATCTTGGTGCCAATACGATCAACGAACGGAATAATCAGGCTCAGGCCTGGTTTTAAGCTTCGGGTATAGCGGCCAAACCTCTCTACCGTAAACTCCGTACCCTGTGGTACGGTTTTGACCCCCATCAGGATCAGAATTACCACCAACACCACCAGAAATAAAATAAACCCACCAAATCCAAGAAGCATAATTTTCTCCACGTATCTGCGCACCATTGTGCCTGTAATCAGTAATTATGCAAGCTGCAAATGGGAGATTTTGTACTTACAGACAAACTCCTGGTCTGGTCAATGCCTTGATGGATAATCGTGAAAATATACGACAGATACGTAGAATATTCACAATTCTGTCATAATCCACTGTTAGAAAGGATTATTAGTAGAAAGGATCTGCTCGTTATCACCACTTCTCCTTGAGGGTGAAGTGTAGTAGGTTTTCTGTTCCCGGGCTGGCATCAATAAACTGCCATCGGGATTCTTTAATTTACCTGCGGCTCCTAACCGAATGGATGGTAGATTTGTACGCTGTTTCAGAGTGACGTAAGCTCGGCTGAGACTTCGGAACGAGGAAACAGCATGCAAATCTGTGGCTCACGGGAGCAACTGTAAAACTGTAATATTACCATTGGATTGCGAGCTGTGAGAAAGACTGGATTGAACGTTTTGCTGGTCGAGGATGAGGTGGCCATCGGAGAACTGGTCTATGATTTTTTGGATACTCTTGGGTATTGTGTAAAGGTTTGCAAAGACGTGTCCTCTGCAAGATTGTGGCTGATCGACCAGCGTCCGGATATCATTCTGCTGGATTGGATGTTACCAGGTACCAGCGGGCTGGACTTTGCCAGAGAACTGCACAGGCATGGATCCTGGTCTGATATTCCTTTCATCATGCTCACTGCACGCAATGAGGAATATAGCAGGCTGGCCGGCTTCCAGGCTGGTGCCGATGACTACATCACCAAGCCTTTTTCTCTCAAGGAGTTGGCGGCACGTATCAAGGCCGTGTTGCGTCGTTTGCAAACGATGGGCGATGAAGAGGGTGTATTGCGGGCAGGGGATCTGGAATTAAACAGAACCAGCCATGAGGTTTTGGTAAAGAATCGTCCCGTTACTATCGGTGCCACGGAATTTCGCTTGTTGGCGTATTTTATGCTCCATCCAGGCCATGCTTATAGCCGACAACAGATTATTGACCGGGTTTGGGGTGGTGATGCCGATATTCAGGATCGAACAGTCGATGTGCATATCCGACGATTACGCAAGATCCTCGAACCCTATGGAATCGAGAACTGGATAGCCACCGTGCACGGTGTCGGTTATCGTTTTGAAAACCGGAATAGTCGCCGTGGTTCCTGAGTGGCGTAACGAAATTCTACGTCTTGTCGGTTGGTTGCTGTTGGCCATGCTGGTCGGTATGATGATGGGTAACATTGCGGCGGCCCTGGCAATGGTATTGGCCATCGTCTTGACGTGGTATTTGCGGCAGTTATATCGATTGTTGCGTTGGTTCCATGGTGACCTGCCCATAGCCCCTGAAGCCGGAGGGATTTGGGGCCGATTATTTGCCAGTTTGGTGGCGGATAGACGACGTACCCTGGAGAACCGTGAACGCTTGTCAGCGATCGTTTCGCGTTTTCGCAAAGTCACACATGCCTTGCCAGATGGTGTCGTGGTTTTAGGCAATAACAATGAGATCGAGGCTGCTAATAAGGCGGCAACCCGGTTGCTAGGTATTCGATTACCCCAGGATAGTGGCCAAAATATTGGTAATTTTTTGCGTGATCCGGAAATAACACGATTTCTGGGAAGTGCAGAGGATAGTGGTAACTTGACGATACGCTCACCTCTCAATCGACACACCCGGGTCAGTATTCGGCAGGTACTGATTGACAAGGAGGATTTTGGGAGAAAACTCGTCATCGCTCGAGATGTGACCCGGTTGCATCAGTTGGAGCGGGTGCGGCAGGATTTTATCGCCAATGTTTCCCATGAGCTGCGTACCCCACTGACGGTGGTTGCCGGTTACGTGGAGTTGTTGTTGT
>DRJH01000052.1 GCA_011052285.1 Gammaproteobacteria bacterium | reverse complement strand
TGACTCGGGGCTTGGGCACCAGGGCGGCCAGCTTCGCAATGAAGTCCACCGGCTCGAAGATCACGTGGGTAGTACCATCCCGATACGGGGTTTTCTGCTCATACCGATCCTTGCCCTGACTCGTCAGTGACAGCCGTTTTTCGGAGATGGCTGGTCGGGTGGTGTAGCGGCACAACCGCTCCAGCTTGTCACGTTGGTTGGCCCTGGCCGACACTCCGGCGTGCAGCGAGAATCCGGCCACGTTTCTGGCAGCGGTTGCCGGGGCATCATACGCATCACGTTCGTCAGGCAGTGTTTGTAAGGTGAAGACTTTACGACCTTGCTGAGAACCTACGGCAATACGGTAGGTAATGGAATGCCCGCGCAGCTGATCCATCGGGTCTTCGTCTGCGCTTTCCAGCACCAAATAGCCATGCTCGGCATCTTGTTCCAGCAAGCCTTGGCGTTCCAGATACCGGACCAGACGGTGCGCGATGGTGTGGATGAGTTGTGTAAGCTCGTTGTCCGTCGGTGCCTTAACCCAGCGAAATCGGGCTGTGGAACCTTCGTGTTCCACATCCCGCTCGGCCCGGCGCACCCATTTCCGCAGCGTCTCGGCCGTACAGCAAATCTTTGCCGCAATCGAGTTCAGCGCCGCTCACTGCGAGTCGTATTCCGCTTGGTGCTCGAATACCATCCGCACCGCCCGTTCCCGTACCTCCGGGGAGTACCTCATCGTCTTGTTCATAACTCCATCCTCTCAAGAAACGGAGTCTCCGGTAAAGCCGGGGCGATTCAGCTGGATTTTTGAGGAACAAGTGGGCTAAGGTTAGTGGACACCACTTGCCGAAATGACATGCAAAGGCTCAATAACTTGGAAAAAGAAACACTGATAACCAATCCCGATATAAGGATATTGCACCAAAAGGGGGTGTTTTTTGCTGGCCAATTGTCTGGAACAGCCCCTCCTGTTCGATTAGTCGATTCTGATATTGTCTTGCTTGCTCTACTTTGTAAGGGCGGTTCTGCTGCAACAATTGTAAAGCAATTACATACAGGAAAAGCGAGCAAATATTTACCTGATGCTCCGTCATTTGACAGCATCACGGGCAGAATCAGGCAATTACAACAGAAGCAGGTGCTAATTCCTGGTGCGGGAATATCAGGGACAACAGCACAGGGTCTCGCAGATTGTGCAGACTTGCCTGAGATTGGAAATGCTTCCCGATTCCGCCTTAGCAGTAACTTTGCACTGGAACCCAACCCAGTAGGCTTTAGCATATGGTGCGCCGGCTCAGGTAAACATCACATCCTCTCTCTTGAGCTAACACTGCTGCTGATTGCATTTTCGGATGGGAAAACAGTAGCGGAAATAGTGTCTGGACAAAGCCAAATCGGCGATAAAATAAGCCGCGCCCTTGGTGTCAGTTGGCTGGTCCACAATAAACTGCTGGTAAGAGTTGATGCCACGCCTTTCATTGTACGTAAACAGAGTCAGCAGGTACTAGCCCAAAAGTCCGATGCGCCCCGTTGGCGGGATATAAAGCCTGATGGACGCGTCCCTGTTTATTTTGCCCCCCACATGCCCAATCACTACCCGCTGGCGCTGGGGATGATCTGCGCTTTTATTACCAGCTACAAGTGCGGAGCGCTACTTGATAAATATCTGCTTCTTCCTTTGACATATCTGAAGCCGAATGACTTGTTAAATGGCCCATACAAGAAGTTTGGTAGAGGCGTCTGGTTATTCTCGAACTATATGTGGTCTTTAGATTTCAACATGCAGCTGTCGGACGTAGTGAAAAAACATGACAGTGGGAACATTACCATTCACGGTGGCCCCAGTACTCCCAGCTATGCGCAGTCCTGTGCAGATTTCATGGCGCAGCATCCATCTGTCGACATTGCAGTGCATGGAGAGGGTGAAGTCACATCTGCTGAAATACTCGAGGCATTGTGCCCACCTGGGAGCACATCTGCGCACTACAACTCACAGCTTCTGGCCGGCGTTGATGGACTCACTTTTCGGAATACAGGCTCGGGACTAGATAAATTGCTTCGCACTAATGATCGAGCACGAGTCAAGGCGCTTGATGATATTCCATCACCCTACACGTTGGGTGTATTTGACGTTTATGACGTACCCGTTGATGCGGCAATTATTGAATCCACCCGCGGTTGTCCTTTCGGGTGTACATTTTGTGACTGGGGTTCAGCAACAAAACAGAAAGTCAGGAAGTTTGATCTCGATCGCGTCAAAGACGAAATCGAATGGATTGGAAAAAATAGCGTTCATGTGCTATGGATCGCGGATGCAAATTTTGGCATGTACGATCGCGATATTGAACTCGCGAAATGGATTTGCCATATCAAGGAGCAATACGGATACCCCAGTGAAGTTGTTGTTAACTACACCAAGAATGCAACCAAACGGCTTGCCGAGATAATTAAAGTATTTACCGCTGGTGGAATTATCAGTCAGGGGATTATATCCATACAAACAACTGACGAAGTCACTCTTGAAATCATCAATCGCAAAAACATCAAGACAGAAAAATATGATGAGCTGACCCAGATATTTGCCGATGAAGGTTTGCCACTGTCTACAGATTTGATGATCGGATTACCAGGGATCACTGTCGGAGCCTTTGATCGCGACCTGCAACGTTACATAGATGTCGATGTCGATGCCAAGGCTTACCCTACGAAGTTATTACCAAATAGCCCGATGGCAGACCCTGAGTACATCAAAAAATACAATATAAAAGTCGATGAAAATGATTTCCTGATTTCCTGTAATAGTTACACAGAATCTGAGCTCAAGGATATGAAACTCATATACTCGTACTACGTCATAGCCGATGGATATTCAGTGCTGCGTTATGTAATACGTTATCTGCAGTGGGATCACGATATTCCGGCGCTCACCTTTTTGCACAAGCTGTGTGACACTATCATACGATACCCTGAAAATTATCCTTCAATCACTTGGGCGATGAAGCATTTTTCAACTGATAGAATTATGCCTGGCGGCTGGAACCAGTTCTACAATGAAATTGCACGATTCACTAACGCCGCGTTCGGCGTACAAAGGAACTCTGCTTTCTATGTCGTATTAAGAGTTAATGAACTCGTGATGCCCGATGACACAATGGCGTATCCTGCCACCATAAACCTTGATCATGATTTCGCGAATTACTTTTGTGACCACACCACCAAATCTGGTTGCACTGCAAAGTCGCTCACAGAGTATCAGGAGGGAGCTTTCACTGTTGATGGCCCTGATCAGCTAGCAAATCCTGATACTGATCGTTCACAGTACGACAACCACCAGCATTTCTGGGAATTACGATCTGCCATTGCACGCAATAAGTCCGCGTCTCGTATCAAAAAGGAAAAAAGTGTAACTTCCTGAGAAAGGCTGTAAGCAATGGGATGGACTCCTCCTGCCATCTTTCGCACTACATCTTTCATTTTGTACTTTGTTTGCCACCCAAGAACTTCTTTTGCTTTTTTAGGGTTTGATTTACCAACCATAATATCTGTTGGGCAAAACAGACGTTCATCCACAATGACGTATTTCCTCCAATCCAGCCCTACACAATTGAACGCCTCCGCAACAAATTCCTGAAGACTATGAGTTTCACCGGTCCCAATTATATAATCATCAGGCTTATCTTGTTGCAGCATTAGCCACATTGCTTCAACATATTCAGGCGCCCAGCCCCAGTCACGCTGAATTTCCATATTCCCCAACCGCAGGCGCCATGAGGCGAAGCAGACCGTGACGGGGAAGATGGCGTCTATCTTGACCCGGTACCAATCCCTCGTTTCTATTGTAGTTACTGTCAGACGACCTGTTCACGGCTACCAGGCTGTATGGTCCCGCGCCGGTGGTACCCGTGGATAGTTCAGCAAGCGGTGCTTGCCTTACTGCTGAGCGGGTCTTCTTTGCGCGAAGTGGCCCGGATGTGCCGGCCCGGCCGCCACACGATCCGCCGTTGGTGGTGCTGGCTGGAAGATCGATTCAATCGATACAGTTTTCACTTGCGCAGCCATTTCCCCGCGTTAGGGCGCACGACCTCACAGACCGCGTTCTGGTCGGCCTGTTTACACAGGATGTCACTGGCCACCCCGGTGCACCCCACCCAAACAACGCAGACCGACAATGAGGAACCGTAACATGTATCAACAACACTTTGGACTCCACCATGCCCCG
>DRJH01000051.1 GCA_011052285.1 Gammaproteobacteria bacterium | reverse complement strand
GCACATTGACTGGCTGCTGTGGCCAAGGTCAGCAAAGACGCCCGATCAACGGAAAAATTACGCAACAGCCGGGCCAGGCGCTCGACCGTAAAGTCCGCTTGAGAAACCAGCACAGCGGCCTTGCGGTCAACCAGGTAGCGGGCATTGGCCGTCTGATGGTCACCCACCGCCAGGGGGTATGGACACAGGATTGCTGCCGCCCCGGCAGCCGCGAGCTCGGCCACCGTCATGGCCCCGGCACGCGAAATCACCAGATCACTCCAGGCATAGGCGGCTGGCATGTCATCAATAAATTCCAGCACAGTGGTGGTGGCGACCTGCATTTTTTGATAAGCACGCTCAAGCGCCTCCTGCCGACCCCGACCGCATTGATGACGGACCTCGAAGCTGCAGTTTGTGCTGATTCCACCCAATACTTTCGGTATCACGTCATTGAAGATACCGGCCCCCTGACTGCCACCGGTAATCAGCAGCCGCAGGGGCTTATCAAACCGCTGCAAACGTTGCCCCGGTGCGGGTATTTCACCGAATGCGGCGCTTACCGGATTGCCAACAAAACGACAATCACGTCCGTTACTGAAAACCCCTTCAAAACCGGACATTACCACCGTGGCGATATAGGCCAGGCAACGATTGGTCAACCCGGGAATCGCGTTTGCTTCATGAATCAACAGCGGCACGGCAGCCAGTTTTGCCGCCAGCCCTCCGGGCCCACTGACAAAACCACCCATGCCGAGTAATGCCTGCGGCTGCCATTGACGAATGAGGCCCCGCATTTGTGCTACGGCACGAAGCAGCTCCAGCGGCATAGTTAACCAGCGACGCCAACCCTTGCCGCGCAGGCCACGTACGTCAACTTCGGCCATGTCAAAACCGTAACCCGGCACGATCCTCGATTCCATACCGCCGGGTGTTCCCACCCAAACGATCTCTACACCCTGCCGACGCAGTGTTTCCGCAACGGCCAACGCAGGATAAATATGTCCCCCGGTGCCGCCGGCCATGATCATCAGCAGCGCCATCACCGCTTTCGCTTCCGGGTTGTTGTCCTGCCAACCAAACGACTAACGGCCAGCAACAGGCCGACTTCGATACTACTGCTCATGAGGCTACTGCCACCAGCACTCATCAGCGGCAGGTTGATACCCTTAGTCGGCATTGCACCCAAATTGACCGCAATATTCATCATGGCCTGCAAGACCAACAACAAGCCCAGGCCCTGGGCCAGACGGGCCGCAAACACGAAACCCTGTTGTTCCGCGCGTAATGCCAGGGCGAAAGCCCGCCAACCGATGACCACAAAAATGACCATTACCCCGATAACGCCAACAAACCCCAGTTCTTCACCGATAACAGCGAGCAAAAAATCACTATCAGGATGTGGCAAATAACGTAGTTTCTGCACACTCTCGCCCAAACCAACACCAAACCAGTGTCCACGGCCGAATGCAATCAAGGAGTGCACCAGTTGTAACCCTTTGCCATAGCGGTCACTCCATGGATCAAGAAAAGCGATCACCCTGTCCATCCTGTAGGCTTGTGAAAATACCAGATAGATACCAGCAGCACTGACCGCTGCAAACAAGGGAATCATATGGCGCCAATACATTCCCGCCATGAATAACATACCCAATACAGCTGCTCCCAAAACCACCGCAGTACCGAAATCAGGCTCCTGCAGCAACAACAGCATGGTCAACATCAACACCAGCAACAAACCGAATACACCCTCCTGAAAATGACCGATGACATCCTGTTTGCGGGCTAGAAAATCCGCCGCATACAACACCAGCAATAACTTGCTCAATTCCGAGGGTTGAAACATTATTCCAGGCAGGGCAATCCAGCGTTGTGCTCCGTTGCGCATAATGCCCAGTGGGGTGAACACCAGGACCAGCAGGAGCACGGCCACCAGCACCGCAACTTTTGCCAGTCGCTGTAGCCAAGGCAGTGGCAGGCGACTACTTAGCCACGCCAACAAGCCACCGGATATTGCAAAAATCAGCTGCCGTAACAATTGCTCTGTAGTACGGAGCAATGTTTGTCCATGACTTACGATCGTAGCCGAGTACACCATAATACAACCCAGCACAATAGCCACAATAAAGGCCAGCACCAGAGCCTGGTCGGGAGAACCGGCGTGCTGATCTCGGACCACACTCAAGGCCGCAACTCCCGGACCAGCTGGCGAAAACGGTTGCCGCGCTCCTGATAGCTGGAAAATTGATCAAAACTGGCGCAAGCGGGTGACAGCAGTACGCAATCTCCAGCCACAGCACTGCCCTCGGCCAGGGTCACTGCTTGCTCCAGGGTCTTCACTTCCCGCACCGACACCTGCGATCGCAAAACCTCGGCCAATTGTTCGCGATCCTGGCCAAACACAATGGCCAGGCGCACAGCCTGTGCCGCTACAGCGGCCAGTGGTGCAAAATTCTGACCTTTGCCCTGCCCGCCTGCGAGCAAAATACAGGGCCCATCCAACGCCTGCAATGCGGCAACGGTAGCTCCCACATTGGTACCTTTGGAATCATTAATCCAGTGCACACCGGCATGCAGGCCAAGCGGCTCGGTGCGATGTGGCAGACCGGTAAATTTACGTATCACGGCGAGTGCTTGATGATTATTGACTCCGACACTTTCTGCCAGGGCCAATGCAGCCTGGATATTCAGCAGGTTATGGCGGCCCTTAAGGGCAAATTCACGGCAATTTGCCAGGACCTTGTCACCATGACACAGTGCAAAATCCTGGTCGCCAGCCACCAAGCCATACTCCCGTTGGCTCACCGCGGGTCCGGTACCGATACTGCGCCAGGCCTGAACAGTAAAATACTGCTGTACCAGTGCATCCTGGCGTGGCAACACCCGATGTGCACAAGCTTGCAGTAGGCGCAACTTGGCAGCGGCATAATGCGCCAGATCGCCATGTCGGTCCAGGTGATCCGGGGTTAGATTCAACAGTGCGGCAGCATGTGGCCGCAGGCTATGTGTCGTTTCCAACTGAAAACTGGAAATCTCCAACACATAGTAATCCGGCCCCGGACGTGCCAGCAGGTCCAGTACCGGGGTGCCGATATTACCCCCCACCTCGATTCGCAGGCCCGCATCAGCCAGAATTTGGCCGGTCAGTGTGGTCACCGTAGTCTTGCCATTGGTACCCGTCACCGCCAACACCGGTGCTTGACAAACCCTGGCGAACAATTCGACATCACCCACCAATTCCGCCCCTTCTGACAGAGCTGCCAAAACCGGCTCACTCCGGGAAATCCCGGGGCTTAACACCACCAGGTCCGCAGCAGTAACGGCATCGGCATCAAAGCCACCGACCGTTACCTGGATACCGGCAGGTAGCTGTTGTGGATTCGGTAACCGGGCTCGACTGTCCATGGCATGTACCTGATAACCAGCGGCCAGCAAATAACGACAAACCGATCGTCCGGTCTGTCCCAAGCCTAATACCAGGGCCTGCTGCTTTGCTGATGCGGTAGCCATACTTGTTGCCGTATTCCTCACGCCCGATATCAACGGATTTTCAGGGTGGCCAGTCCGACCAGTACCAACATCAGGGAAATAATCCAGAAGCGGACAATTACCCGTGGTTCCGGCCAGCCTTTCTTTTCAAAATGGTGATGTAGCGGCGCCATGCGGAAGATTCGCTTGCCGGTCAACTTGAAGGAAATAACCTGAATAATGACGGACAGCGTCTCCATCACGAACACGCCACCCATAATAAAAAGCACGATTTCCTGGCGTACGATGACCGCCACCACCCCCACCGAGGCACCTAGCGACAAGGCCCCGATATCTCCCATGAATACTTGTGCGGGATAGGTGTTAAACCATAAAAACCCCAAGCCGGCACCGACCAGTGCTGCTGAAAAAATCAGTACTTCACCCACACCATTGATATACGGGATTGTCAGATAATGGGCGAATACAATATTCCCGGTGACATAAGCGAACAAGCTCAGGGCCGCGGCAACCAGCACAGTGGGCACTATGGCCAAACCATCCAGACCATCGGTCAGGTTTACCGCATTGCTGGATCCGACGATGACAAAATAACTGAGCACGATATAGCCCCAGCCCAGCGGGATTGCAACCTGCTTGAAGATCGGCACAATGAGCTCGGTCTCCTGTGGGGTCTGGGCCGTTGTGTACAGGATAATGGCTGCGGTCAAGCCGGCTGCAGACTGCCACAGGTATTTGGAACGGGCACCAATACCTTTCGTATTTTTATGCGCCAGCTTCTGATAATCATCAACCCAGCCGATGATACCGAACGATACGCAGGTAAATAATGCCACCCAGACAAAACGATTGCTCAAATCGGCCCATAGTAATGTGGTCAAGACTACAGACATGAGAATCAGTGTGCCGCCCATGGTTGGGGTGCCGGTCTTCTTGAGATGTGTTTCCGGACCATCTTCACGAACCACTTGACCGATCCCGCGCTGGCTCAACATCCGAATCATCGACGGACCACAAACCAGGCTGATAGTCAAAGCCGTCAGGACAGAAAAAATACCCCGCAAGGTCAGGTAGTGGAACACATTGAAGACCCGGTATTCGCTGGCAAGCTGATCAAATAACCACATCAACATGATGCCACTCCGGCAGTGACTGCGGTTTCACACAGGGCCGCAACAACCGCTTCCATATGCATACAGCGCGAACCCTTGACCAGGACCACGGTATCGGCATCAAGCTGCGGTCGCAGGGCCGTCAGCAGTGAGCTCACATCGTCAAATACCGATGCCGCACCTGCGAAGGCGCTGCAGGTGTTGCGCACCTCAACTCCTAATGCAAACAACTGATCAATCCCGTACTCGGCGGCCATCCGACCACAGTCAGCATGCAAAACCGCACTGCTTGGGCCCAGCTCAGCCATGTCTGCGAGTACCAGTATGCGTCGGCCCGAATGCTTTTTGAGTACTTGCAAAGCTGCCTGCAAGGATTCCGGATTGGCATTATAGCTGTCGTCATAAAGCCGGGCTCCGCTGGCTGTCGCTCGTAACTGCAGCCGACCCGGCACCACTTGACAGTTTTCCAGTCCGGCTGCAATATCCACAATACCGATGCCAAGCGCGTGGGCAGCAGCAGCGGCAGCCAGCGCATTGTCTCGATTGTGATCGCCTGGCAATTGCAGGGTCACGGTGGCGGTATTGGTGCCGATCCGTAACTGCCACCGTGCATCGGTACCCTCTACTGCACGGACATCCGCGGCTTGTGCATTGCCAAAGCGCAGTACCTTATGGCCCCGTAATTGTTGTTGCCAATACTGTGCATAGGGGCTATCGGCATTAATGATCGCGATACCGTCCCCTGCCAACCCCTGAAAAATCTCGGCCTTGGCAGCGGCGACCCCGGTCACATCACCAAGCCCGGCAAGGTGTGCAGCAGCTGCGTTGGTGATCACCGCTACATTTGGGGCTGCCCAGTGGCTTAGCATGGCAATTTCACCGGGATGGTTCATGCCCATTTCCACGACCGCAAAACGATCCTCGGGCCGAATCCGTAACAAGGTTAAGGGCAAGCCAATCTCATTATTCTGATTGCCCCGGGTGCTGGTCACGCTGGCAGATTTTCGCAGTATGGCTGTCAACATTTCCTTAACCGTGGTCTTGCCATTACTGCCGGTAATCGCACAAATCCGTGTGGGCAGGTGCTGGCGCCAGTGGGCCGCCAGTCGACCGAGGGCTTGCCGGCAATCGTTGACCTGCAGGCTCGGGGACACATTCTGTAATTGGTGCTCCAGCATACAAGCTACCGCACCAGCCTTCATGGCCGTAGCCGCATAACGATGACCATCAAACACCGGTCCGGGCAGGGCCACGAATAAACCGTCTTTGACCGAACCTCGACTATCGGTGACAACCCGGGTGAAATACGCTCCGCCACCACGCACGCTGCCACCGGTTGCTTTCGCTGCCTGTTGCAAAGACATCATGCCGCCGGCCTTAACAAGTCCTGTACCACATCACGATCACAGAATGGCTGATAGGCATCACCAATCTGCTGCGTTCGTTCATGACCCTTGCCCGCAACCAGCACCAGGTCCTGCGCCGCGGCTTCGGCCAAAACCGTACGAATCGCCAGCAGTCGATCATGAATCACACGATGTGGCCCCTGCATACCGGCTTCAATATCCGCGATGATCGCCTCCGGTGTCTCGTGACGCACATTATCATCCGTAAGTATGACTTGATCGGCAAATTGTTCGGCAACGGCGCCCATTTGCGGGCGTTTTCCGGTATCCCGATCCCCGCCACAGCCGAACACACACCACAGCTGTCCACGGGTATGAGGCCGCAATGAGCACAAGGCCCGCGCCAGTGCATCCGGGGTATGGGCAAAATCGACCACCACGCGTCGGCGTTGATCTGCTGAGGCAAAATATTCCATGCGTCCCGGGGGTGCCTGTAGTTCACAGAATATTGGCGGCATTGTTGCTATCGATATCTGCAAAGTGAGTAAAACACCCACCACTGCGGCGATGTTGCTGGCATTGAATTCACCCAGCAGGGGGACTTCAAGTGCCAGCGCTTTCGCCCGATAGGACAAGCGCAGTACCAGCGCCCGATCTGTGGCATGTACAACGGCAATTACCAGATCAACAGCACTGGCAGGACCGGCATTACTAACTCGGTATCCCACTATCGGTGCACGACTTTGCTGACGAATCCGCATTGCCACCGGATCGTCATCATTAACGATAACAGCGTCGAGACCGGGCCGGCAAAACAGCCGCAACTTACTGGCCTCGTAGTCCGCGAAACTACCGTGATAATCCAGATGATCACGGCTCAGATTTGTGAACACAGCACGATTCACCGCCAGACCCTGATCCCGATACTGATCAAGGCCGTGCGAGGATAACTCCACTGCCACCGCAGTCGCACCCTGGCGCCGCAGTAGTGCCAGTTGCTGTTGCAAACGGATCGGATCAGGTGTGGTCAACCCCGTAGTCGTGACCTCGGGCGGAAAACCGCAGCCCAAGGTGCCTATAACTGCACATTTCCTGCCTGCGGCAGTCAACGCCTGGGCCAATAGCCAGCACACCGTCGACTTGCCATTGGTACCGGTCACAGCGATCACTTGCAACTGTCGGGAAGGGTGCTGGTAAAAGCGTGCAGCGAGCAATCCACACCGCTTATGCAGGTCTTTAACGGCAAAACAGCCTGGTGCCGCAGCCACTTGCACCGGATGCTCCCCCGGATCAGCTTCGTAGGCCACAGCCATCGCACCCGCTGCCAGCGCATCCTGCAGATGGAGTCGACCATCTGTCACCGTGCCGGGAATAGCCAGGAACAGATAACCGGGACGGACCTGGCGACTGTCCAACGTCAAACCACGAATTCTGCAGTCCGGTACGGCCGATAAATCCACCAATCCTACAAACAACTGCTGGAGTGATTGATCAGCCATCATGAGGCTTTCCGTGGCGAAACAGTATATGGGTTGACCGGCACAGCTTGTCGCGCAACGGAATATGGGTTGACCGGCACAGCTTGTCGCTGAACCAAACTGGCTGGCTTGCTTGCAACCACTTTGTCCGGCGCCACATTCAATAAACGCAGGCTTTCGGACATCACCTGGGAAAATACCGGTGCTGCCACGGTACCCCCGTAATAGCCACCTCGGCGTGGATCCCGGACCACGACTACCGTCACCAGTCTTGGTTGACTGACCGGCCCAAAACCGGCAAAAATACTGTCATAACGGCCGGATCGATAACTGCCGTTGATCAATAACTGGGTAGTGCCGGTCTTGCCTGCTACCCGGTATAATGGAGTCGCAGCAGCCAGTGCGGTGCCACCCGGCTCGGTCACTTTTTCCAGGATTAAGGCCAGACGCCTGGCCATTGCGGGCAACATGATCTGTTTTACCGGCGCATCCTGGGAGCGCTTGAAAATGGTCGGGGTCGGCATGCTGCCGGCATTGGCGATACCGGCGTACAGACGGGCCAGTTGCAGTGGCGTGAGCATAAAGCCATAACCGAATGCCATGGAGGCATGTTCAATCGGTTTCCAGCGCTTGCGATTGGGCAGTATCCCCCTGGCTTCGCCGGGCAAGCCACTGTTGGTCTGATGGCCGATACCGGCACGGTCATAGGCGCGGCGTATTTGTTTGGCCGGCATTTTCAAGCCAATTTTCGCAGCACCAATATTACTGGATTTAATCAGCACCTGGGCTACGGTCAACAGACCGTGATCAGATACATCGTGGATGGTGCTATTGCCGATCCGCATGGTTCCCGGAGAAGTCTCGATGCGGGTATCGGGAGTCACCAAACGCGCCTCAAGTGCCGTCTCCACCAGCAACGGCTTGATCGTTGAACCGGGTTCAAAAAGATCGGTCACACTGCGATTGCGAAAGCGCTCGCTGCGACGCTGTGCAATCACGTTGGGATTAAAATCCGGCATATTGGCCATAGCCAATATTTCCCCGGTGCGAACATCCAGCACCACCACCGAACCGGAAGCTGCCTGGAACTTGATCACCGTGGCGCGCAAGGCCTGGTAAGCAGTTGACTGAATCCTGGCATCCAGAGACAATTTCAGGTTCTGTCCGTGTTGTACTGCGGCCAGTTGCTCGACATCCTCCACGGCCCTGCGCTGGGTATCCACAATGACCCGCTTGCTACCATCTTGACCCGCTAGCTGACGGTTATAATAGGCTTCGATCCCCACCTGTCCGCGATCGCGAATATCGGTAAATCCAACCACTTGTGCGGCTGCAGCAGCGGTCGGATAATAGCGCCGATACTGTTTTTGTACCGTGATCAACTGGCGCAGTGCGGGTGCAAATTTTTCCAGCTGCGCAGGGCGCATCCCCCGTTTGAGCACTACGAAGTTTTTATTTTTAAAATGCAGAATTCTTTTTTGCAAATCAGCCCGAGATAAACCCAACTGCCTGGCCAGTGCCCGCCAATTCCGACGATTTTCTTTTTGCAGCAGCACCTGAGGATCAGCCGTTACCGTCAGCATGGGCGTACTCACAGCCAGTGGCTCACCATTCCGGTCCAGGATTAAACCCCTTCTTGCCGGCATTACCCGGTCACGCAGATGATAAGCATTGCCTTTTTGCTGTAAATCCTGATCAACCCACAACTGTAGGTAGGCGGCACGACCTGACAAACCCAGCATCACTGCACCAAGCAAGCCACCCATCAGAATATAGCGACCGAATGCAACGGGGTTTTTGCGACGGCGCATTATCTGGATCCCTGTGGTTCACGAGCCAGCACCAGATCCCTGGCCAATTTGGGCACCACCATGCCTAATCGCTGCCGAGCCACTCGAGCCACCGCCTGCGGCGAAGCCAGAGTGGCCTGTTCTATCTTCAAACGGCTCCATTCGGCATCAAGCTTGTCACGCTCTCGCTCAAGTTGCTGCAAGGCAACAAAGCGCAGGCGACTCTGCTGGCGTACATAGACCAAACTGAATGCACTGAGCATCAGCAGTACAGTACAGAGTATCAGCAGATTACGCATGATCCTGCCTGGCGGGCAATCGTTCGGCAACACGCAGAACAGCACTACGGGCTCTGGGGTTGCATTCAAGCTCGTCATCACGTGCCCGCAGTGGCTTACCAAGTAACCGCAGTGCCGGTGACAATTGGTCGAATCGCACCGGCAAATCCGGCGGATAGGGATCACCTTTGGCCTGCTCGCGAACGAAACGCTTTACCAGGCGATCTTCCAGCGAATGAAAACTGATCACTGCCAGGCGCCCGCCGGGTCGCAGCCAGGTCAGGGTTTGTGGCAATACGGCCTCAAGCTCCTGGAGTTCTTGATTTACCTGCATTCGAATCGCCTGAAAAGTCCTTGTTGCCGGGTGTTTTCCAGGCTCACGGGAGGGTACAGCCGCCGCCACCAAGGCACTCAAATCATCGGTGGTTTCGATCGCCTGCGTTTGTCGTCTTGCGATAATTCTGTGGGCAATCCGTCGCGCATAACGTTCCTCGCCGAAATTGCGCAAAGTAGCAGCCAATTCCTTTTCTTCTACCCTTGCCAACCAGGCGGCAGCGGAAGGCCCGGAGTCGCAGTCCATGCGCATATCGAGTGGACCGTGTTGGCGAAAACTAAAGCCCCTGGAGGCGGTATCAAGTTGCGGTGAGGAAACACCCAGGTCAAACAGTATGCCACTTACCCGGCCTTCCAGATTGCGATTACGCAACTTCTCCGTGAGCTGCGAGAAACGAGCATGTAACACCGTGCAACGTGCGTCGTGGGCCATGTGCTGACGCGCGTGAGTGATGGCGTCGGGATCACGATCCATAACCAACAAACGACCACAAGCGCCCAGTTGCTGCAAGATTGCGCGGCTATGCCCCCCTCTGCCGTAGGTGACATCGATATATATACCATTCGCCTGTATAGCCAAAGCCTGCAGTACCTCGTTTTTCAATACAGGTAGGTGACCTTGCACCATTACCTACTCCCGACCTACATGGGCAGCTGAGACAATATCCCGGGCAGTTCGCCGTCTTCGTCGGTCAGATCAAAGCCGCCTTGCTGTTGTGCACACCATAAATCTTCATCCCAAATTTCAAATTTATTCACCATACCCAATAATCGTAGTCTTTTCCCCAGCGAGGAAAATTCGCGATGCGTGGCCGGCAACAAAATGCGTCCACTTTTATCCAGTTCACAGTCGTTGGCATTACCGACAAAAAAACGCTTAAAACGTTGCGCGGCCTTATTCAAGCCCGGCACTTCGGTCAGCTTGTTTTCGATTTCCTGCCACACAGCCAACGGATAGAGCAGCAGACAGCGGGCATCGGGATCAAAATTTTTGGTCACAACGAGCTGGCCACCACACTCCTCCTGCAGTACCTTGCGGTACTTTGCCGGAACCGCCATACGGCCCTTAGCATCCAGTGACAATGTGTACTCCCCTCGAAACATGATATGGCCCAGGATTTCTCCCCACAATTACCCACAATTACCCACCAATGAGACTATAGTGAGCATGACCGGGTACTGTCAAGAAGAAATGGGGCATTTAGGCAACTCCCGACGAGGGGTAACAATTTTGTGGATCTACGGCCTGGAAGCTGTCCGGAAATAGTAGCCGTTGCGAGAGAAAATGGATTGGAGGCGAATACCGGTTGTATTTAACGGGAATCAAGGGATGATCGGGTCGGAGTAGAGAAGCCACCGGACGATACGGGTTAGCCGGTAGGTGAGGGCGGAAGTCAGCCTGTAAGCCGGGTTCTGTCTAGGACAGCCATTCATCTGGGACGCATGTCACCATACGCCTCAAGCAACCTACCCGGATCCGATGCGGGCCACACCATAAGGATCCCTATTTGGTCTTGCTCCAGGTGGGGTTTACCCTGCCACTCCTGTTGCCAGCAGCGCGGTGCGCTCTTACCGCACCATTTCACCCTTACCTGCACCCGAGTGGGGACAGGCGGTATCTTTTCTGTGGCACTGGCCGTCGATTTACATCGCCCAGGTGTTACCTGGCACCTTTACCCTGTGGAGCCCGGACTTTCCTCCATGACAGGGCGAACCCCATCACAGCGACTGTCCAGCCGACTTCCGCCGCGCCGGATTGTCGTTATAAATGAGGCGAAATGCAAGCCCTATTCAGCATAGTCCGCCGCGCAACGATCTTACGTTACTTCACAACCCCCAGCCAGTCCGCTCTGCACTTTTGCGTTAGCAGGCATAGCTGTCGTAAGATAGCTCCCTCGTCACTACGAGGACCTGACATGGACCCGAACTATATCGCTGTCATCGCCTCCACCATGGGCATCGCCTGGGCCAGCGGCATTAATCTGTATGCCACCATCGCGACCCTCGGGATCCTGGCCAATACCGGTTCCATTATATTACCGCCGGATTTACAGATCCTGGCCAGTCCGACCATCGTCATGGCCGCCGGTTTCATGTATTTTGTGGAGTTTTTTGCGGACAAAATACCCGGTGTTGACACCGGATGGGATGTCATCCACACCTTCATCCGTATTCCTGCCGGGGCCATTTTAGCAGCCAGGGCGATTGCCCCGATTGGTCCCGAGGCCGAAGTTGTCGGGATGCTGCTCGGGGGGGCACTAGCCGCCGGCAGTCATTTCACCAAGGCCGGAACCCGGGTACTGGCCAATACCTCCCCGGAACCGTTCAGCAACTGGGCCTTGAGTATCGGTGAAGATGTGGTGGTAATCGGCGGTGTCTGGGCTTCGCTGCAACACCCTGTGCTGTTTATTATCGCCATGGTATTATTTATTCTATTGATAATCTGGCTGTTGCCAAAAATTTACCGCGGGATTACGCTGCTGTTCGGTAAAATTGCTGCTTTTTTCCGTGGACGCAGTGCTGCACCGGAGCCACCACCGGTGTCTACACCCCCGACGCCCTCCACCATCACCCTGCCGAAATCCGATCAGGAATAAACCATGCTGTGGATCAAGATGCTGCATATCAGCTTCATGGTAACCTGGTTCGCCGGGCTGTTTTATCTGCCGCGGCTGTTTGTTTACCATGCCGTAACCACCGATACCCTGGGTCACGAACGCTTTTTGGTAATGGAGAAAAAACTTTTTATCCTAATGACAATCGGAGCTGCGTTGACGATCATTTTCGGCAGCTGGTTATGGCTGGGCTATGGCATCAGCGGTAGCTGGCTACATGCCAAACTCGCGCTGGTGGTGGCACTGATCCTCTATCATGGCCAATGTTATCGGGAACTCTTAGCCTTTCGGAAAAGCAACAATCCACACAACCATGTCTATTTTCGCTGGTTCAATGAATTTCCGACCATCATTATGTTCCTGGTTATCGGCCTGGCCGTGTTCAAGCCCACTTTCTGAAATGCCAGTGTTCACCCATGATGGCTGTAATCTGCAGGTGGTGTTGTTTGAACCGGAAATTCCGCCCAATACCGGCAATATTATTCGTCTGTGTGCCAATAGCGGTGCCCGGCTACATTTGATTCGACCGCTGGGCTTCGTTCTCGAAGACCGGCAACTGCGACGCGCCGGCCTGGATTATCACGAATGGGCCAAAGTCGCCGTGCACGATGATTTTGCCCGGTTTCTGGAGCAAGCCAGGCCGACACGATTGGTCAGCTTGTCTACCCACCACCTGCGCAGTTACCATAGCTTTTCTTTTGTGGTTGGTGATGCGCTGCTGTTCGGCCCGGAGACCCGTGGCTTGCCGGCAGCAATACGCGATTACCCACCCCCACAGCAGCGCCTGACCCTGCCGATGATGCCACAAAGCCGCAGTCTGAATCTATCCAACAGTGTGGCGATCGTCGTCTATGAAGCCTGGCGACAATTGCACTTTGGCGGTGCCGCCCCACTTTGAAAATCCACCCATGAAACAAACCGTTGATCAAAAATCTGACTGCTGGGTCTATGCCAGCAGCAGGCATGCTGAAATGTACCTGTACTTGGCCCGCAAAGCCGATTTTGCCAAGGTTCCAGACCCCCTGTTGCAACGCTTTGGAAAACCGCGTCTGGTGATCGAGCTGCAGCTGGATCAGCATCACAACCTGGCCCGGGAAAATATTGCCCGGGTCCGGCAAAACCTGCTGTTCCAGGGCTACCACCTGCAACTACCACCACAGCTGACGCCAATCATTAATCACGGAGAGGCCATCTAGGAGGCTGTCACCCGGCGAATATGATAGATTACCGGCATGCATGAAATCGTTCTCGTAACCATCACCGGCAATGACAAACCCGGTGTTTCTGCTTCGTTGGCGGCAACCCTCGGCAAACACCGGATCAATATTCTGGACATCGGCCAGGCAGTCATTCACAACCGCCTCAATCTCGGTATGCTGATTGAAATCCCGACTTCGAATAATTCTACCGTACTCAAAGACCTGTTATTCGATGCCCACCAACTCGGCCTGGCTGTACAGTTCACACCAATCGACGAAGCCCGCTACGAAAGCTGGGTAGCATCCCAGGGCAAGCCCCGCTACATTGTTACCATGCTGGGTCGCAAGTTGTCGGCAACCGACCTGGCCCGGGTCGCCACTGTGGTCAGTGCCCATGGCCTGAACATCGACAACATCAGCCGCCTGTCAGGGCGTTTCTCGCTGCGCGACCCGGATCCCAAGCACCGTGCCTGTGTTGAACTGTCGATTCGTGGTACTGCTGCTGATCCGGGAGCAGTACGCACGGAATTACTGGAGATTGCCCGGGATGCCCAAATGGATGTGGCTTTCCAGGCGGATGATCTATACCGGCGTAATCGCCGCCTGATTGTCTTTGATATGGATTCGACCCTGGTTCAATGCGAGGTCATCAATGAACTGGCCATGGCAGCCGGTGTCGGGGTCCAGGTCAGTGCCATTACCACGGCTGCCATACAGGGTGATATTGATTTCAACGAAAGCTTCCGTCGTCGTCTGAAATTGTTGGCCGGAGTGGACGAATCCATCCTCGAGAAACTGGCCGAGCAGCTGCCGATCACCGAGGGTGCTGACCGTTTGATCAGTACTTTGCGCAGACTTGGCTACAAGATCGGTATTTTATCTGGGGGTTTTACGTATTTTGCCGAGCACCTCAAACAACGCTGGGGGATAGACTTTGTGGCTGCCAACGAGCTCGATATCGCCGACGGCAAACTGACCGGCAACGTTAAAGGCCGGATTGTCGATGGTCAGCGCAAAGCGACGCTATTTCGGCAAATGGCGGCGCAGTGCGGCATTGCCATGGAACAGACCATCGCCGTGGGTGATGGTGCCAATGACCTACCGATGCTGGCCATCGCCGGGCTGGGTGTGGCCTTCCACGCCAAGCCGCTGGTTCGCGAGGATGCCCGCTACGCCATCTCCACCCTGGGACTGGATGGTATTTTGTATTTACTGGGGGTACGGGATCGGGAAACCGAACTCTGGAAAGACCAGGAATAACCTAACCTCCCCCACTGCCCTCCACCCCACTTGCTAATATCCCGTTGCAATAAAGAGTCGCTGACGCTGCCGAAACAGCCAGATTTCTGTTTTTACGAAAATAGCGGTGGTGGAGAGTTAGGAGCCTGTCCGGGAATAGGGAACCACCCACTGTTGCCGTACCCGGTCGATAGCGGCGACCCGGGCGGCTGTGATGGCTGCCGCAATCCGTTTCGGACCGGACTGCCCAGCTGCAACGGCCGCACAGTCAACCGCAGCCGCCACCTGACAAGCTTGCAATAACCATTGACGCTGTGGATAAGGTAATCTTTCAGAATTACCGCGACCCTGGGTATCGGCCTCACAAACACAGGCAAACTGCTCCACTCGCTGCACCTGTCGAAAAGCCTGCAGTGACTCCAATAGACGCAGCACGGTACGGCTACGCAAACGTTCGAGGCGATGCATCTGCAAAT
>DRJH01000050.1 GCA_011052285.1 Gammaproteobacteria bacterium | reverse complement strand
GTCCTAGCAGATAGGAGTTAGGTACTTCACCGGTCAACAGCACAATACCGTTCATGGAGCTGGCATTAACATGAGAGTTGGCGCGACGCAGCTGGTCATCAAGCTGAAGTTTAGTGAAAATTTTCAGTTCTACTTTATTATCGTCTATATAATTGCCGACAGTTCGTCGATCGAATACGACGTCAACGGAGGTGACGACGATAACTCCTAACGTAGTGGCCAGACAGCCACTAATATTGACGGTTGTCATGGTCAGGCCAGCAATCAACACTAGGTTCAAGCTGCGGCGATAGTTGTGAATACGACTTTTGAATGTTCGTGCAGATGTGGTCATGTTTCTTGTTCCTCGGCAAAAGTACGGTCAATTAAATCACATAAACAATGAATCACCAGTCCATGGACTTCCTGGATACGAGCGGTAGCATGCGCTGGTACACGAATTTCGATATCTCCCGGTCGTATCATTGTGGCCAGTTCCCCCCCCTCCCGGCCAGATAGCAGAACGCAGTGCATGTCCAGCTGGTGGGCCGTGTTGACTACTTCCACTACACTCGGGGAATTTCCCGAGGTGCTGATTGCCAGCAAGACATCCCCGGCCCGACCCAGGCCCTGCAGTTGACGGCTGAAGACCTGGTCATAGGCCTGGTCATTAGCGATGCTGGTCAAACTGGAGGTATCGGTGGTTAGTGCCATGGCCCGCAAGGCAGCACGTGGGCGCAAGTAACTGCCCAGTAATTCTGCTGAAAAGTGTTGGGCATCCGCTGCTGAGCCACCGTTGCCACAACTAAAAATCGTATGATCTGTTTGCAATGCTCCGATCAGCAACTCGGCTGCTGCAGCGATCGGTGCGCGAAGTACCGCTATCGCCTGTTGTAGTACGGCCAGACTGGCCAGCATTTCTGATTCAACCTGGGCCAGAAGCTGATTGTTGGCTACGGTTTTAGCGTTTTCTTTGACGGTGGCTATTTTCAAAAGGCGTCCCTTATCCATTCCAGTTGGTAATGATCCGGGGTTCCGGTAATGGCGACGACATCAAACCGACAGGCTGTATCAATCTGTCGATACTGCTGCAAGTATACCTGTGCGGTAGTGCGAATACGTTGCTGTTTTTGGTGGCCCACGGATTCGGCAGCAGATCCGAATCGATTCGATTTACGCAGCCGGACTTCCACAAAAACGATTTCATCGGCATCCCGGGCAATCAGGTCAATTTCACCCGCCCGGGATCGGAAGTTGCGATGGAGAATCTGTAACCCCCGGGACTGCAGGTGGTTGCCAGCGATCTGTTCCCCCCGCTGGCCGATTCGGGTTGTAGTCGTTGTTCTTTCCAATGTCGATTTCATGGATTGAGGCTCCCGGTTGGGGTTGACCATTGTCTGCTGATGTTGCAGTGGAGATGCCAAGGATATTTTTTGCCGGGTCTACAACGGCCAGGCCATTTACAAACACGGCCCATAGGGGATAGCGTTGCAACCGCCGGGTTGCATCCATACGCATGGTTGCCGACACCCCGACATAGACACTGTCTGGCCGGTCACGTAAATAGCCAAGATGGGACAGGATACGATAGGCATCGATTCCCAGGGCATAGAGTCTGCTGCGGCGGTCAGCGGATAGCGGATTTGACTGCAGAAGCTGCGACCGGGTCGCGGCAGAGATACCCTGCTGATTGAGAACCCAGGGCATATCTGTGAAATGAATCCCATTCAGATCGGTGTCACGAATCTTGTCCGGCTGCCCGCTGTAGATATCTGAAGTGCTGTAAACCGGCAGATCAATGGCCTGATAGAAGTTAAGCTGGGGTTTGATCAGACGCCCGGAAGCGGCATCGGCAAACAGCACAATATGATCGATGTCCTGGCGTCGGCGTGGCTGAAATTTCAGCCTGCTTCGTAGCGCGGTTTGCAAACGGCGCATGCGTAGCTCCGAGGCATAGATACCGAGATATTTTTTCAAGATTCTGGACTGATCACTGATTTTGGGGTCGTAGGCGGCCACACCGGCAATCTTGCCACCAAGCTGTTGCCATTGTTGTTGCCAGGCTTGCACAAGCCGTTTGCCCCTGGCTGTGTTGGGGTAGAAGGCTACCGCCTTGCGCAGATGATCCCGGGCAGCACGTTCCGCCAGTCGTTGTGCTTCCTGTTCCGGAGGTAGGCCAATCTGGAAGGTATTGTAGGTGGTTGGTACGGTGGCGGGCAGAACAGCCAGTAGTAGTGTGGGTATGCTCAGCTCTGTGCTGGTCACCAAATCGCGTGCTGCTTCCTTGCCAAGTGGGCCGATAACCCAGTCAGCACCTTGTTGTATCGCCTGGCGATAATAAAGTCCTGCCAGTGTCGGATCATCACCAATGTCGTAGACGGTAATCTGTGGTGTGGCAGAGACAAATTGTGCCTGATTGGCATCCAGGATACTTTCCTGGATAATTTTTGCAGGTCTTGCATACCTTGAGGATAAGGGCAATAACAGTGCGATCTTGCGAGGTGGCTGTAAGTTGTTGGCTCGTTGAGCCAGAGTCGGGGCCAGGTCAAAAAGTAATTGCCGCGCGGCCGGGTGATTGGGATAGCGGGCTTGCCAGTCGCGCAGCGCAGTAACAGGACTTCGGGATTGTGCGAGCGCGTTTAGTTGGGCCAGAGACAAGTCCAGCCAACCCGCGACCAGTGAGCTTTTCTCCTGTTCTCTCGCCTGCTGGAGCTCACTCACGGTGACACTACTCAGCAGTTGCCAGATCTGCTGCTCGTTGTTACGGGTCTGTGCTGGGTCGGAGAGGGTTGTGGAGCGATGAATGAGGTCGATGGCAGCTGCCAATATTGCGCCCTGGGCAATATGCAGTTGGCTTTGCAGCAAATAGGCACGACCGAGAAGCTCAGGTGGGAGTCCGCGCAGGGTGGTAATGGATCCTAGCAAGTTCGTGGCCCGTCGCAGCCGCTTTGTTCCCAGGGCGATTTCAGCCACAAAGAGTTGTTTTTGCGCTCGTAGTACAGTCGTTGTTCGGCTAGTATCGATACGGGCAAGTAATCGGGCTGCCTGCTTCTGTTGCTGATTCTGCAATAGCAGTCCAACCGCTTTGAGCTGTAATTGTTGTTGCCGTGGCGCGGCAGCCGTGGCGGCGCGCTGCAGTAATTCGGAAACACTGCGCTGTTGTGTAATGCCTGATGTGGATAGTTTGTTTCCTGTGACAGGCTGGACTTGGCGGGTGCTCGGCCGTAGCACCGGAACAGCCGCTGTGGTGCTGGCGGGTGGTGGTATTTTTGGCTGAACGATCACCGGAGCCGTACAGGCCGCCAGCCACAGCAGTGCCAGAGCAGTTACAATGTGGCGCAGTTGTCGTCGGTAAAGTGATTGCATCGATTGTGGTCATTTCCAGTAAATACATGAGAGTATAGCGATTGAAGAGCCCTTCCAGCAAAAAGAATCCAGCACAATTATTTGTCGTCGCCACCCCACTGGGGAATCTGGAGGATATGAGTTTTCGGGCTGTACGGGTATTGCAGGAGGTCTCGGTCATTGCCGCCGAGGATACGCGCCGGGTCCGGCCATTGCTGGTTCATTACGGTATTACGACGCCGGTGGTATCTTGTCATCTGCAAAATGAGCAGCGTATGGCAGAGAAACTGTTACTGCGCCTGCAGCAGGGCCAGTCCATAGCACTGGTCAGTGATGCAGGGACGCCTCTGATCAGTGACCCCGGGTACCCTTTAGTGGTGCTTGCTCATGCTCAGGGTTTCAGTGTCTCACCGGTGCCGGGCCCCAGTGCGCTGATAGCGGCTCTGTCAGTAGCCGGGTTGTCGGTAGAGCGCTTCATTTTTGAAGGCTTTTTGCCGTCTCGGACTCAGGCCCGTCAATCTCGTCTACGGGCTCTGGCACACGAAACCAGGACGCTGGTATTTTATGAGTCATCACACCGGATTGTATCCAGCCTGGAGGATATGGCGGCAATCTTTGGGGTTAAACGAGAGGCAGTGGTGGCCCGGGAGTTGACCAAGCGGTTCGAAACCGTACTAATTGATGGCTTGTCGACACTTGCTAGCACTGTGCGAGATTCCCGATGGCAGCAAAAAGGGGAATTTGTGGTGCTGGTTAAAGGGGGAGAGCATGTGAGTACTTTTGATCAGCATCAATTGACCGCTATGATGGCGCGCTTATGTGTATACATGCCGAGAAAAAAAGCGGCCGAAATATTGGCTGAGTGGAGCGGGGAGAAGAAAAACCAACTCTATGGTCTCGGCATGGAATAAGCTTTCTGGTGACGATATCCTGGTTTTTGGAAAAATATTTCTGCTGCTCGGTGGCATCTACTCCTTTATAGATTAGATCGTGGGTTGTGTTTCACGTAATCGTCAGAGGATCAGGCCCAACCGATTTTATGTCAGGAAATCTATGCAAGCAATCAACAAAGCCGTCTGCAATCAATCAGCAGAGCAGTCGGATGATAGCAAGGGGTAGCTACCAGGGGCATTGTGCCTGAGTCCAACGTGTCGCCCAGTGGCGGGCCTCGCGTACATTTGCAGTTGATAGTTTTGAGGCGATATTGCTGCGTTCAGCCAGCGCCCGTTCATTGCCCTGTGCAGCCGCTGCGGTATACCACATCAAGGCGCTTTTGGCATTACTGTAGCTTTGGTCCCGCTGTTTGCCGGCGAGAATATTGGCCATTTCGAACTGTGCGTTGGCATATCCTTGCAATGCAGCACGGCAATACCAGTGCAGAGCAGTTCGGGTGGAATAGCCGCTACTGTTGCCGCAGCAGTATGATTGACCAAGATAATACTGGGCTTGGGCATTGCCATCATCGGCAGCCGCTTGCCATTGCTGGCGAATTTTCTGTAGTGGTTCCGGGGTTTGGGCCAAGGGGCCAACACAGCTGCCGAGCAGGCTGGCCAGAAGTGCGGTCAGTAATAAGCTTGTAGATCGTTTTCTCATGTGAGTTCCTCTGGTATGTGCGTCGGGACCGATTAGCGCATTGAATATTACGACACAAGAACGACAGCTTTGTGCTCATCTGTCTTTAATGGCAAAGCAATCAGGAACTCCGTGCCTCGGCCCGGCTCACTGATTACATCCACATAGCCATGATGGCTTTCAATAATTTTCTTGACAATCGCCAGCCCCAGGCCGGTACCGCCACTGCGCATGGAGAAAAATGGATCAAAGAGGCGTTTTAGTACATTTTTTGACATTCCACATCCATTATCCGTGATGTGGACCAGAATTTCCGGATGGTGGTTTTGCCAGATTTGCTCGGTCGCAACATTCAGCACACCACCGTTGGTCATGGACTGAATGGCATTGATAAAAATATTTCTCCAGACCTGCGAAATTTTTTCCGTGTCACATTCAACCTTGGAAAATGGTGATTTCAAGTCCAGCTCCAGTTGAATATTCGACTTTTCGAGGTCAAAGTGGATTTTCTGAAGAACTTGGGCCAGTGAATCATGTAGATCGTATTCATGCAGCTGGATTTGACTGGGCTTGGAATATTCCAGTATGGATGTCAGTAGATGTTCGAGTACCTTTACTTCTTCCAAAGCCAGTGCAAAATGTTCTCTCTCATTATCACGCACGCTGTTCCTGGAAGACAATATCTGCAGATTCATTTTAATAGTGGACAAAGGGTTACGAAAGTCGTGGGCAACCATTGTCGCCATCTCACCAATAACCCGCAATTGTTCGGACTTGGCGATTTGGCGTTGTAGTGTTTTGGTCTCCGTCATATCACGGGCAATGACTAACGTTTCTCCATCATCCAGCCTGGAAGCGGTAGCCATCACATCTCTGATTCTGCCATCTTCGGTACGAATACAAAATTCATTGATTTTGGTATTCAGCAAGCCTTCAATTTGCTGCGCCAAAGACTGCGGGTTCCTTTCCATATCCGTGGTGTCGTTATCGCCGTCTGTTACCACCAGACAAGTAAAAGGCAGACCAAACAGATCATCGGGCTGATAGCCCCAGATACAAATTCTGTCATTGATGAATTTATAATTTCCATGGATATCCAGAGTGATAATTACATCATTAGCAGATTTGAGGATACTTTCCAGTTTATCCTTGGCTTGTTTGATCTCCTGGGCGCGTTCATCCACCAACACCTCGAGTTCATCATGATGGCGTTTCAACTCACGTTCCATGGCCCGCTTTTCAGTTACATCACGCTGTACGCCGAGGAGACTGACCGTTTTCCCTGCGGTATTTGAAACCGGGGAGACCGTCATCTGAGCGGTATAGAGCGTCCCGTCTTTCCTTTTGTTGATCAGTTCGCCGGTCCAGATACGATCATGCGAAATGGCGTACCACATTTCCTGATAGAGCTCATCAGGATTCATATTGCTTTTCCACTTGCTTGGTGTTTCTCCAATCAATTCCTCAGCCGAGTACCCGGTCAGTGCCTCGAAGGCCGGGTTGACAAAGAAAACCCGCCCTTTCAGCGAAGTCATGATAATCCCGTCACCAGCATGAATGACCGCATCAGCAAAATTATTCAGTTCTTGCTGAGTCTGAAGGATGTTGGCGGCCATGCGGTTAAATTCATTCGCCAGATCGCCAATCTCATCTTGTGAATCCACAACAATTTGGTGTTGCAAATCGCCAGTACCAATGAGTCTGGCACCCTGCTGTACCACCAGAATCGGCTTGACAATACGCTTTCCGGCGAACAAACCAATCGGTCCCAGTACTAACAACAGCAGGGTTCCCAGCCAGCCCACCTTCCACAGCAATGCCTGCAGTTCAGCATAGGTTTCTTTCGGATCCTGGGTGACCAGGGTGTGCCATTGCGGTGCACTCCCGGAGGCGATATTCAGTTTTTGTGCGATCTGTACCGGTGCGAAACCAATGATGGAATCGGTTCCGCCATGGCCGTCATTCTTGGCGATACTCCAGCCAGGTTTTGGTGAGGTAAGCATTTTGGTCAATGCGGGGTTAAACTTGTGCGCACCCAATGGGATGAATTTGCAGATCAATGGGGAACCCTCTCCACTTGCCAGCATGACGTGGCCGGTTTTCCCGATATGGAATTCATCAAATATTTTTCGAAATACCTTGGCGCGTAATGCGATGTAAGCCACACCGATTATTTGTTCGTCTTTAAAAATTGGCAATGCAAGTTCAATAACCTGGGCTTTGCTGGGAAAAACACTGCCAGTTGGCAGTATTTCACTCATAAAAAAACCTCTATGGCGCTGTACTGCCTGCCACCAGTCGGTATTGCGTAAGTCATACCGGGAAGGTCTTGTGCTGGCCGCCAGTACGGCCCCCTCACCGTCGGTAATGACAATGCCGACTACCATATCTTGGCGAAAATCAGAGATTGAGTGGAGATATTGGGCCAAATCACTATCCAGTACTTCCGAGTCAATATCGGAAGAGCCTGCCTGCCAGAGTTGTTCCTGGGTTTTGAGGTGCTGTTCGATCCATTGCTGGTCGACATGCTGATAAAAGGCTTGGGCCATCTCTTGCGCATTTAATGTTTGCGGATTGCGTACCAGGTCTTTGAGATGGCGATATTCTTCCAGTAGCGCAGCCTCAATCCTGTGGGCGGCGACTCCGGCTAATTCCTGGAAGTTGCTGCCGATAGTTGCTCGAACCGTTTGCACGCCGAAAATATTGGTAAGTACAAGACCTACGAGGAGGATCAATGATCCGATCAGTAAGAAATACAGTGCGATTCGATAGCGAATACTGCCTTGAATCGTGGCCATATTGCGGTAGGCAAGCAGCAGGTTTTTTTTACCGGTACTGTGGTTTGCATCCACTTTAGCATCGGTTTCCATCGAGGTATTCTCCAAAGCTTCTCCTTGAAGCTACGATTCCGGTGTTGATTAGGATAAGGAAACAACCAGTTGCCAGTTGGCATCAAACTTGCGAGGGCAGTCGGCAGGGTGGAGCTGATCATTATTATTGACCAGAAAATGCAGTGTAGTCCAATACAATGCAGTATGTTTGAAATATTGCTGTAACGAAATCGTTGTAACGAAATGTTCATATCCAGAGGAATCGTGTGTTGTCAAGCGGTCGACGTGTTGTCATTGTAGGTGGGGGCATCTCCGGTCTGTCGGCTGCTTTCTGGTTGCGTCAGGGTGGTATAAACGTGAAGGTGATCGAGCGCTGTGCACGGCCCGGAGGGGTCATACGCAGTGAACTGCTGCAGGGCTACACCATTGATCATGCGGCAAACTGCCTGATGAATTACCTTCCTGAGGTGAGCTACCTCTGCGAAACCGTGGGATTGTCCAATCACCAGGTATTCCGCCAGGACAGGGCTGAGAAACGCTATATGGTCAAACAAGGCCGGGTGGTCGAGGTACCTACCAGGGTACTGGATATCGTGAAATCCTCATACTGGTCTCCTTTGGCCAAGGTGCGTATGCTGCTTGAGCCATTAGTGCCTAAAGCCAGTCCGGCCACACAGGAAAGTGTTGCTAATTTTATCCGTCGTCGCTTCGGACGCGAAATGTATGAACGGGGCATCGAGCCGTTTATCGCCGGGACCCTGGCTGGGGATGCGGAGCGGGTATGTGCAAGAAGTGCTTTACCCCGGTTTTCCGAACTGGAAAATCAGTACGGAAGTATTATCAAAGGCGCCTTAATCAAAAAATTTCACGGCAACCAGTCGACCTATCCCAAACATATTTTTTCATTCAAGGCCGGGATGGAGGCACTACCAGCTGCGATCGCTGGTTATTTGGGTGAGTCCATGCAGGTCGACAGCGAGGTTCAGACGATTGAGAGACAGGGGCAGCACTGGGTTCTGAAAATCACATCCGCCGACGGTATTGATACCCTCAAAGCCGATGCCGTGATCATGGCCACTCCGGCCACCGTAACGGCAAGCCTGCTGCAGCCGTTATCTGCATTGCTGGCGAGTCAGCTGCGAAGCATCGTTTATGCACCCATGGTGGTATTGACGCTGGGCTTCAATGCAGCGGATATTGACCACCCACTGGATGGCATTGGTTGTTTGATACCCGCCGTGGAAAGAAAGCAGGTGCTGGGTACGTTGTGGAGTTCAAGTTTGTTTGCACATCGGGCTCCGGCCGCAAAAGTTCTGCTCACCTGCTATATGGGAGGTATGCTGAATCAAGGTATTCTCCAGCACACAGACCAAGAGCTGTGCAGCCAGGTCCTACAGGAAATAAAACATTTGCTTGGTGCTCACAAAGAGCCTGATTTCGTTCGTGTGATCCGCCATGCCAGGGGATTGCCTCAGTACCATTTGGGCCATCAGCAACGGCTGCAGAGAATCGCTACTCAGCTACATCTGTTGCCAGGTCTGTATTTGACTGGAAATTATCTGGATGGAGTTTCTGTCCGAGATTGTATTTCCCGAGGTCGGAAGGTGGCACTGGATGTCGCAGAAGGATTAACTGGTGTAAACGACTTAAGGCATATCAGTGAATCGGTGGTATCCAGTGCTTCAAGAGCCGGTAGTACCCACTAAGATCGAAGTTGTAGCAGGCCTTTTCGGGCTAAGTGCATACAGCTGTGAACGGAACCTTGATTGGTGTATTCTCAGATAGCCCCCAAGTGAGTTGCTACTTGATCGTTGAGCAGAAAGGTCGTTGGATGACAAGGTTATTATGGATGAGGAGTGAAGATGCAGGAAATCCTGGTTGTTGATGACGAAGTTTCTATCTGTAAAACACTTGCCTTGCATTTAAAAAGTCAGGGTTATGCGGTGCAGTGGGTGAATACAGCCGGTGATGGGTTGGTCAAGTTGTCGGCAGTTGTTTTTGATGCAGTCATTCTGGATGTGCATCTACCCGATATGGATGGCTTGACCATGCTCCAGAAAATCAGCAAAAAGGGTCTTGATGTTCCGGTTATTATTATTACCGCCTTCCACGATCTCGAACTCACCGTCAAGGCAATGCAATACGGTGCGATTGAATTTATTCATAAACCGATAGATATCAGCGAGCTGGATGATGCACTGACCCGGGCTATGGGCAAGAAAGCCGACCAGGATATGATCGACCTTTCGGGTAAGGACATGGCGGGAACGGTAGTCGGATGCAGTCGCTCCATGAAGGAAGTATTCAAGACAATTGGTTTGGTTTCACAGTCCAGGTCAACCATTTTGATTGAGGGTGAAAGCGGTACTGGAAAGGAGCTGATAGCCCGTGCCATTCACGTCAATACACCGGAGTCAGCTGGGTCATTCATCCCGATCAATTGTGCGGCTATTGTCGAGACTTTGCTGGAG
>DRJH01000049.1 GCA_011052285.1 Gammaproteobacteria bacterium | reverse complement strand
GTATTCATGTCGTTGACGGTCGTTACCGCCTGCATGATGGTAGCCAATGATGCGCCAGCCAGTGCCGCCTGTTCAACACTGCTTTTGGCCTGAACCTGGCTTTGCTCCATAACAGCCACGGCCTTCTTTGAACGTGACTGCAGTCGCTCAATCATTTTCTGTATTTCTTCAGTAGACTGCTGTGTACGCCCCGCCAGGTTGCGCACTTCATCAGCGACAACTGCAAAACCCCGTCCCTGCTCTCCGGCACGTGCTGCTTCTATCGCCGCATTCAGTGCCAGAAGATTGGTTTGTTCGGCAATATCCCTGATTACATCCAGCACCGAACCTATATTGGTGCTATCGGCATTCAGCTCGTTAATAACCATTGATGCCTTTTCAATTTCATTCGCCAAACTCGATATAGTGTTCGCTGTCTGCTGTACAATCGTCTGTCCCGAAGTCGCTGCGTTGCTGGCTTGTGTCGTTTGTTCTGCCGCATTATGTGCATTGCGTGAAACCTCCTGAACAGTTGCTGTCATCTCTATTACTGCATTCGAGACCTGGGCGATCTCACCCTGCTGCCGATCAACACCACGCTTGGTTTCTTCCGTAATCTCACTCATCCGTGCTGCCGACTTGGTGATATCCCCGGATGCATCATTGATCTGACCAATCATTTCACGGAGTTTGTTCACCATCATTTTCGTCGCTTGCTGCAATTGCCCAATTTCATCGTTTGAGGACGAGTCAATTTGAATCGTTAAATCACCGGTTGAAATATTTTGTAACCCCTTAACCAACCCTTGCAGAGGGCGCAGGGAACGGTTCATATACCAGTACAATAGCAGGATAGAGCTACAAATCAGGATGACTATAGCCAGTAAGGCACCCAACTCAAAGCGAATCCGCTTCGTATAACTATCCGTAGAATCCTTGGCATCAACCAGGTAGCCTACCGGCTGATTACTGATATCATAAATTTGCTGTACAGTAACGGTGTAATAGGCGCCATTAAACTCGGCAATATGCAGATTCCTGGTGCCAGGTTTAGGCAGCTCAACGCCCAGGTACTCATACATATCTTTTGTCTGCGTATATTCCAGTTTACCTTTGCCATCGACGATAAATGTTGCGGAGCCATCATTGTGATCCAATTCTTTAACCGCAGCCGTAAGATCACGGAGAAATATGCCCACCCCGACCAGCTTACCACGACTTAACATAGGAAAACCTACAGTGGCATAGAGCCGCCCGTTCGCATCCCGTTGTAGCCCAGCAATAATTTTATCCTCTTCGGCCACCCGTTTAACCAAGGCATTTCCACTTTTTTCGCCAGAACTATTAGCCGATGAATACAGAATATTTCCTTGCGGGTCAGCCAATTGCAGACGAGTAATAACATGGGAACTACTCAACATGTTATATGTGGTCACGGCATTCTCGGCCAGCGCTGCAATATCCCTGTTTTTAAGTGCATTACGCGTTGCACGGTCACGCATTAGTGCCCGAGTACTGCCTGCCATATTTTTCAGTTGGGCGTTAATGACCATACGCCAGAGAAATATCTTGCTATCGAGTGTGGATTCCTCATATTGTCGTTCAATCTGTTTCTGGCTTAACCAGTGTGTAGTAATCAATCCGGCTGCCACCAGTAAGATAATGGTGGTGGCAACCAGAATAACCCGTGCCCTCAGACTCATGACTTTCGATCTCTAGCTAATCGGCACATCTTGTCATCCTGGTGAGAAAATGCGGGTTAAATGATGACGTTATTCGACCGGATAGCCTGCCGCTTTCCAGGCCGGCAAGCCACCACGAAAGTAGTACACCTTACTAAACCCCCAAGACACTGCCTTGGCACTGGCCTTTGAACTGCGCATGCATTTTTCACCATTGCAATAGATCACAACTTCCTGATCTTTTTTCACTTCTTTAGACAGGGTTTTTTCGCTAAGGACTTTCTTCAGTTCAATATGAACAGCATCGGGTATACGGCCTGCATTCCAGTCTTTGTCCTTGCGTACGTCAACGAAAATAACGCCCTTGTCAAACAAGGCCTTGGCTTTCACAGCATCGACCGTAGTCGCTCCATTAATACTTGTAGGAGAAAGCTTGTCCCCTGCCGTGACGGGGGAGGCTACAGAAAATAAAAGAATAATAAAAGACAGTGTCAGTTGTTTCATTTATGGCCTCATATATATTGGATTAAACATACAGCACATGTAAGCAGCGCAACACAGATACAACCTCATTGAGGTGACCTTCCAATCTTCGAGTAAGTGGGGAATAAAACCAAGATAAGAATTTGTGCACCACTGCTGATATATTACACATAAATATTACAGTAAAACAACTAATATTTGCCCCATCAATACCCCGGTGAAGTGCACAAACCCGTGTAGCAATCAATGAGTTTCGTCGTGCGTGTCCATCAAAATGGATGAAAATATTGCGAAATACACGGCGGGAGCTACTGCCACCCACGACCTGGCGGTAGGGATCGCGATCGATCGGTGATAAACTAGGAGGCATCATTGCAGGCAGCCTTACAGCAACAATTTGCTGATCACCCGCATATCGGTGACATCCGTGGCCGTGGTTTATTCCTCGGTCTCGGGCAGGTACTTGACCGGGACTCCAAAACACCTACAAATGGTGAGCGCTACAGCTGATTCGTAAATTTTTTATCAAGATGGGTAAACTTAGCCGGGGAATGGTTATTGAAAAAATTGGAGTGTGGCATGACAACAGATACCGCATGGCAGGAACGCTACGGTCGGCAGATCAAACTCCCGGAGGTCGGTGAAACCGGGCAACTGCGGCTACAACAGACCCGGGTTCTCATCATCGGCATGGGGGGGCTGGGCTCTCCGGTGGCGCTGTATCTGGCTGCGGCCGGTATCGGCCACCTGGTGATCAGTGATTTCGACTGTGTAGATCGCTCCAACTTGCAGCGCCAAATCGCCCATGGTACCGAGGATATTGGTGATTTAAAAGCCCAGTCAGCGGCCCGAGCCATACACCGGCTGAACCCGGATACTGTGGTGGATATCATCGACTACGCGCTTGAGGATGACGAACTCGAACAACAGGTTCAGGTCGCCGATATTCTGGTTGACTGCACCGATAATTTCCCAACCCGTTTTGAACTCAATGCTGCCGCCTTCCGGGTCGGCACACCACTGGTTTCCGGGGCTGCGATCCGCTGGGAAGGGCAAGTTGCCACCTTTGACCCTCGTCAGGCGGACAGTCCCTGCTACCGTTGTCTATATCAGGATGAAGGTGTCGAAGGGGCAACTTGTGCCATGGAAGGCGTAATCGCACCGGTGGTCGGCATAATCGGTACCATGCAGGCACTGGAAGTCCTGCACCTGGCTCTACACACCGGCCATGGCCTGGCGGGGCGAATTTTGCTGTTTGATGGCACCTCCCCATCCTGGAGCGAAGTTCGGCTACCCAAAGACCCGGCCTGCCCGATCTGTAACCGCACG
>DRJH01000048.1 GCA_011052285.1 Gammaproteobacteria bacterium | reverse complement strand
CCAAATATGACAGCGGCTATAGAGGGCATGGTCAACTTGCGCGGTGAGATGGTGCCGGTAATTCATCTGCCGCATTTTTGTGGGATTGTGGACTCGGAACCGACTAATTTTATGATTGCGACCGAATTCAATCAACATGTTCAGGGCTTGCTGGTGTGTTCGGTGGACAACATACGACGCGTTTCCTGGGACGATGTCAAGAGTCCCCCACCGATGCTGTCTGCCAACGTAAGTGGTTTGGTTACTGCGGTCACCAAGCTTCCCGACGGACGTCTGGTGATGATTCTGGACGTGGAGAAAATCCTTGCTGAGACGGCGGATTTTTATAAAGGTGACGACCTGTATGAGGGTATTAAGCAATCTGCACAGACGTTTACCGTATTGTTTGCCGATGATTCCAGCGTCGCACGTACCCAGATTGAGCAAACCCTGCGGCATATGAAACTGGACTACATCTCAACTACCAATGGCAAAGAGGCCTGGAACAAGTTGCAGGAATTGGCAGGCCAGGCCGAGGCAAGAGGGGTCGATGTAAGTTCTATTGTGTCGATTGTGTTAACGGATGTGGAGATGCCGGAAATGGATGGTTATGTTCTTACCCGAAAGATTCGCGCCGACGCACGTTTTAGTAAGGTCAGAGTGGTTATGCATTCATCATTGTCTGCTGAAACCAACAAGCAGATGGGGATGGGAGTCGGTGCCGATGCGTATGTGGCCAAATTTAAGCCCTTAGAACTTTCCGCTATGTTGCATAAAATTATTACCGATCGCTAAGCGTTCTCTTCTACGATCTGGATGAATACGCTGAATCGTTACCTTAGAATAACTCAATTTGCGGGGCCGCTTCTGCCTTGACCGTCGCACGCTCGCCATTGCTGGTGTTGGCATGGGTTTGCCGTTGGGCGTCCATCAGATATTGATCCATCAGTTGATCTACGTGTAACATCTTCATATTGGCCAAATAGTCTTCATCGTTACTGTGCGTCAGCAGGTCGATAATATTCTGGTTGATAGTTCCCAGCGTGCCCATGACCTGCTCCAGGCGTTGCCGTGTAATATCCTGAAACTGTACGCTGGCATAGCTACTCATTACATTCTGCCTCACCTGTTCGGCATTGTTTTCAATGATTTCGATCATTCGCCTATTAACGCTATCATAGCTGGCGTACATTGTTGAGATAACCGATAACTGGTCTGAAAAAAGCCGCAATTTCCTTGACTCCTGCGCAATCAGTTCTTCATCCACCATGCTTGACATCTTTTCCGTCACCGTATGTTGAACCTTGAAGATCTCAGTCTCAATATTTTCTGCGGCAGCGGAAGACTGGGCGGAAAGTTGCCGCACTTCGTCGGCTACCACGGCAAAGCCCCGGCCGCTTTCTCCCGCTCGAGCCGCTTCGATGGCCGCATTTAATGCCAACAAATTGGTTTGTGCAGCAATTGATTTTACCAGCTGGGTTAATTCGGAAAGATTGCTGGTTTGTGCAATCACTTCTTCAATCTTGGCCTTGTGCTCAAGGGTGCTACTTTCCCGCTCCCGGATATAGTCCGACATCTCCTCCAGGCTATGTTCCACTGACAGCAGCTGATCCGAGCTAGAATTTTTTAGCCGGTCAATTTTGGCCACATCTTCACGCAGGCTGGTGGAGAGTATGGTTACCGACTCATCGATCATCTGCAGTTGCTTGATGATCGAGGTGGCGGCTGCATCGGTGGTCGCTGTGACTTCCGACATCTGTGCCGAGAGGACATTATTGATCTGTTCGATGCCGGTGAGGGTGCTCGTTGTAGAATTCAATATCGCCTTACAGCGTCGATAGGTCGTAACGAGCTTTTTATCCTCAACCAGTTTGCGGGTATCAAATTTTGATGCCCGGTAGAAAATAACAAGTAGCCCGGGGATGCCAACGGATTGTAACAGCAAAACATCGGTGGGAAAAATTAACCCAAAGAGGCTCATGTGCAACTTTCCCGTATGGTGGCCCGGCACTACGATGTCTAAAATTACATACAGCACCACTGAGATAACATAGAAGCCGAACAACAGCAGCCATAGTTGTTTATGGGTAAGAATAATCAGCCCGTCCGTGATGTCCCTGGCACCGATTTCACCCCTATTTGCAGAGTTATTACGATCTACATTGTTATCCTTTGATTTCATCACCGGCTCCGTTAGTTTTGCCCATTTTTTTGTTTCTGCTCGTTACCGGCAACTTGTGCCAGGCACTTGCTCTCAGGCACCCGGCACCAGTTTCTTGATGACATCCAGCAATTGATCCGGCTGCACCGGCTTGACCAGCCACCCTGTAGCACCGACCGCCTTGCCCTCTTGACGTTTGGAAGCCTTTGACTCGGTCGTTAAGATCAGCATCGGCTTGAAACGCAGGGCCGGTTGGTTTTTTAATTTGCCAATTAAGGTAATCCCATCCATACCCGGCATATTCAGGTCGGTGATAACCAAGTCTGGTACATAGCCAGCAACCTTTTGCAGTGCCATCGCACCCCCATCGGCAGTTTCCACGGCATAGCCCGCTTTCTTCAAAATAGCGGACATACTCATTAACATGGTCGCTGAGTCATCCACCAATAATATTTTCTT